>WRMR01000283.1 GCA_009776995.1 Planctomycetaceae bacterium
ATGCGGTGTTCGCAATGGGAATGCCCTTCATTTTGTTACAACCTGAAATCAACAAGGATTATTATGCTCCCTAACTTTCTCACATTTCACACGATTCCCGTGTTTCTCAAAGCCTCCGGCGATGAGGAAGGCGAAGGGGAATTGACGCCCACGTTCAGCATGACCGCTTACACCGGCGGAAAGATGAACATTGAGGGCTTTCAGCATCCGGTGGTTGTTGACCTCACCGGCCTCGATATTCCGTCGCAAAACATCCCGATCCGGCTCGACCACAAGTCCTCACAGGGCATCGGGCATACGACCAGCATCCGCATCGAAGACCACGAGCTTGTCGCCGACGGTTTGATCAGCCGCGACACCAACTGCGCACATGATGTTGCCAGTTCCGGCACCAAAGGATTCCCGTGGAAGGCCAGTATCGGCGGGCCGATTCACGAAGTCGAATTTATCCCGGCGGGGATGCACGTCGAGGTCAACGGCCGGCAGTTCGAGGGGCCGGTTTACGTGGTTCGCGAGATGACGCTCAAGGAGATCAGCTTCGTTGACAATGCCGCCGATACGAATACGTCGGCAACCGTGAATGCTTCTGCGAAGCATTCTAACACATCGAAGGCGAGAGTCAAGACCACTGCCAGTGCATCGTTCAAAAAAACCGACAAGCCGAAAGCCGAACCCACACCTGTGCCAATGATGATGGAGGCAGAGATGCAAAAACACTTTCGCGCGGCGGCACTCGCCGAAACGAACCGTATCGAAGGTATCCGTACCATCGCAAAGGACGAACAGGCCGAACTCGTTGCCAAAGCTATCGTGGAAGGCTGGGATGTGCCTCGCTTTGAACTGGAATTCCTGCGAAAATCACGGCCACTTGCGACCGATGTTCGGCGGGAGCAGAATCGCCCGACGAATCAGGTGCTTGAGGCAGTTGCGATGCACGCGGGCGGCGTGACACTTCAGGCAATGGAAAAGCAATACACCGAACCTGTGCTTGAGGCGGCGGACAAGTATCGCGGCATCGGAATTCAGGAGTTTTGCGAACTCGCCTGTGGCGGGCAACTGCCGCGTTACAAGCGCGACGCCATTGGTTGGCTCGAAGCGGCGTTCAGTACGACGACGTTGCCGGGTATCCTCTCCAACATTGCCAACAAAATGTTGCTCGACGGCTACAACTACGTTGACGATACATGGCGGCGTATCTGCAAATTTGCGACGGTCAACGACTTTAAGACGCATTCGCGCTACCGCCTGACGAGTGATTTCAAATTCGAGAAAATCGGCGATGGCGGTGAACTCAAGCACGGCAAGCTCGACGAGCAGAAGTTTACGCAAAAGGCCGACACTTACGGCATCATGTTCGCGCTGACCCGACAAATGATCATCAACGACGATCTTTCGGCCTTGACCGACGTTCCGCGTCAGATTGGCATGGGTGCCGCCGAATCGATCATGGACGCCGTTTGGGACTTGCTCCATGCGAATCCCGTGCAGCCGGACGGGAATACGTTTTTTCATGCCAACCACAAAAATTATCTTGCCGGTGCCGATACGGTGCTCAACGTTGACGGCCTCACGAAGGCCGAAATCGCCTTCATGGAACAAACCAAGCCGAATGGTCGTCCGCTCGGTGTCCCTGCATCGATTTTGCTTGTGCCGACCGCACTCAAGGTCGTTGCCGAGATGCTCATGAAGAGTACGCTCCTCAACGAAACGACGACGGAAAACAAGGGCAAGCCGAACCAGAACCCACATGCCGGGAAGTTCGATGTCGTTTCGACCACCTACCTCTCAACACCGAGCATCACAAACAGCAGCGCGAAGGCGTGGTACTTGTTCGCCGACCCGAACCGCTTACCGGCGTTTGAGGTCGCGTTTCTCGGTGGTCAGGACAGCCCGACCGTCGAACGTGCCGACGCCGATTTTAACGTGCTTGGCATCCAGTTTCGCGGTTACATCGATTTCGGCGTCAGGGAACAGGACTGGCGCGGCGTGTTGAAAATGAAGGGCGAGAATTAGGTATCAGGATTCAGGGATCAGGTTGGAATTGGGATACCTGATTCCTGATTCCTGATTCCTCTTTTTTCGATTAACTCCACATTTTTACGAAAGGCTCACAATGGAAGCGAGATTTATTCATGAGGGCAAGGCGATTGATTACACGCCGACGGCGGATATGACAGCCGGCACGGTTGTTGTCCTGGGTGATCGGGTTGGTGTCAGTATTGTTGACACTCCGGCTGAAGTTCTCGGTGCCTTGCAGGTGACCGGCGTGTTCGATTTTGAAAAGGATAACACCGTGATCCCGCTCTACGGCAGGGTTTACTGGAACGCGACTGCGAAAAAGGCGACGGTGACCGCCACCGGTAACACATTGCTTGGTATTGCCCTCAACGCTACCATCGCAACGGACACTATCGTTCGCGTAAGGCTCAATTCATGACGGACATGCTGGCAAAAGCGGCACTCTGGCTCGCGGAAAAACAGGAAAAATTCTGCTCCAGCGACATTCTTTATGTTCACAACGGCGAACAATTACCGCTCTCCGCAGCCTACGGGCGCACCGAATACGAAATCTCCGACGAGTTCGGCGTAAAACTCGGTGCGCATGTTGTTGATTTTATCATTCGGGCGAACACGCTGCCGTTCGACCCGGAACCCGGCGACGGCATCATCGTCGGGGACACGGAATACGAGGTCATGCCACTCGGTTCCCACAAATGCTGGCGATGGTGTGATGCCCATCATCATTTACGACGTATTCACACTCGCGAGGTGTCAGGTATCAGGTATCAGGATTCAGAAAATATGTGAACCCTGATTACTCCTGATCCCTGTCCCCTGATTCCTGAAAGGACATTTATGTTTGAAAAAATCAAAACCATTTTCACCACCCTAAAGTACGCCTGGAAATACTCGGACGTGATGACCTCCGTCTTGAGGTGCCTGACGACCTGGCCCGGCGTGGTCGACTCCGAAAAACTCCGCACCTGGCTGAGGCCGGTCATCCTTGACCTGTCCATGCTCACGTCGATGACGCGCAACACCATTGACGACGCAGTGTCCCGCACGGCCATTCGCATCATCGACTCCGACAAGTCGTGGGACGCCGTGTATGCACTGCTGATGCTCACACAAGATAACACGTCCAACGGTGCTGTCAAGATACCGATGGCTGAAATGCGGAGTAACGCCTTTGAATCCCTGCATGAAGTCGTCGGGGACGTGCCGGTCGAAAATCCCGCCGTCATCATCGCGGCCATCGGCTTGATCATTCAATTGATCCAGCTCTTCAAAAAATAGTGTTTTATTAGCCACGGATTGACACGGATGAAACACGGATGGGTTTTTTCAGCAGATGTAGAGATTTACGCAGATGATTTTTATAAACACAATATCTGTTTTATCTGTAACATCTTTTGATAAAAAAATCCGTGTCCATCCGTGGCACAACATCAATCACAATCAAAGATGGGAATTTATGAGACGAAGAGATTATTTCAGCACATTGTTGATCGCAACGGCGATCTTTTGGAGCGGCCTTGCTTTCGGCCAAACGGTGGCGATTGACGGCCCAAAGGGTGCGGGTGTCGGCGAGCTTTGCGTGTTCACATTGACCAGTGACGAGGCGGTTGCCGACTGGCAGGTTGTGCCGCAGACCGACTTTTATGTGGATACGGCGAAGCGAACGCTGGTGTTTTCAACGCCGAAAGCGGGTCATTACACGATCATTGCCGCGACGATTGTCGAGAGTAAGCCGCTTGTTCTGACGCACGCTTGCAGTTACGGCGTGAACCCTGCGCCCAATCCCCAACCTGAGCCGCAACCACAACCCGAACCGCCGAAACCGGCCACGCTCAAGGAATGGGTGACGCAGAATATTCCGAACGACGGTGTGAAAGACACCAGGTATCTTGCCGACTGCTTTGACAATACGGCCTCCGGCATGGAGCGCGGAACGATACGAAGCCTTGACGCCGCCTACGCTTCCATTCGGACATGCACACAAACGAAAGTGAGTAACAAGGTCTGGAGCGGCTTCTTTGACGGCCTCGAAACCGAGGTCAGCGGCAAACTCGGCGACGGCAAAACAAAGGAGTTGGCGGCCTTGTATCGGCAGATCGCACAGGGATTGCGGGCTGAAGTCACAGGCACCGCCGATTGCCCGACCGGTACTTGTCCGGTGCGATAACAGAACAGGCTTCAGACTTCGGGCTTCTGACTTCAGAGACTGAATGCACAAAATGTATGACACCGTAAAAAGTATTTTTATTAATCGGCTTTCATGGGAACAGGCTACTGAAGCCTGAAGCCTGATCCCAGAAGCCTGAACCTGAAGGGAAAGAATTTATGCGTAGATGGATCAGAAAAGAATATACCGAACAGCAGAAGTTGCGGCGTGAAAATATTGACGCTTCGTTGTTCCTGACGCACGGTTGCGTTCCGATGGACGATTACGCCGCCGAAGTGCTGGAGATACTGCAATCGGGTGCTGTTGCATTTGATACGCTTTGGGAGTCCGGCCAGATGCCGGTTCTCAAGTACGGCAATGATTTTATCGAATGGCGCAACGAGCAAATCCAAGAAAACGAAAAGCTCGTCAGTGAGCGCATCACCTGCACCTTGCCCTGGCAGGTGATCAAGCATCTCGACGCAAGCCGCAAGGAATCCGAGCGGCTCTATTGGTCGCAACAATCCCTGCCATCGTGCATGGGTCACGCGGACGCATTCGCCCACCATTCGTCAACGCTGTACTGGATCGCCCGTGGTGCGCCGCTCAAGTATTGCCCGATCAACCCGGTGGTGACCTGGGCAATCACAAAAGGCGGTTCGCTTCGTGGTGGTCAGTGCCTTGCACCAAACCAGCTTGTTTACACGTCAACAGGGCCAAGACGTGCCTCCGATTTGGCGGCAATTGGAAAGCCGTTTATTGTTTTGTCCTATTCCAAGCGATTGGGGCGTGTTGCGGCAAAAACGGCCATTGCACATTATTCGACGGTTAAACAATGTGTCCGAGTGACAACCGACAAAGGAAGTTTTGAAACTTCAAGCGACCATCCGTTTATGTTGTCAACAGGCGAATTTGTTCATGCTGAAAAACTGAAGCCTGGCCAAAGTCTGATGCAGGTATGCACGAACACATCATCTGGCGGTTATGTTCGTGTAATTCTAAAAGATGGCAAAAAGGGAAAGGCTTATCTCCACAGGCTTGTCATGTCGGATGTATGCGATATTGATGCAGAGCATGTTCATCATAAAGACGGCGTGAAAACAAATAACCATATCGACAATTTGTGTTCGATCCGTTCCAATGATCACGCGCGAATGCATTTGAGTTCGTTGCAGGAACTGGCGACTGCGGGAAAACGGCGGTACTTCCGTAATCTCAGCAAGGATAGACGGATTGCAAGGATTGCTCATTTGCACAACAAAGAATCAATCAAACGTCATTCTCAAAGTCAAATCTTGAATTCCGGGTACAAGAAAATCAATGCGGGATATGATATTGATACCAAATCCGGTTTTGTCGAGTGTTGTAAGTCATTGGGATATTCCTCGTCGAAAATCAGTGACAGGCTTCAGCGTATCAACAATGCATTTGGCAGCTATGAAAAATATGCTGAAGAACTTCTGGTGAATAACCACCGGGTTGTTTCCGTTGAATATACCGGAATGCAGCAAGTGATTACAATCAGTGTTTTCGATGAAGAACCTGATGACAAACGTCCGTTCAGCGAGCATAACTATGTCCTCGTCCCGGATGGTCAAACCGGTTTTGCGATGAATGGTGTCTGTGTTGCCAACAGCGTCTCTGAAATGGCAAAAGGTGCCAATCAGATCGGCCACTTCATTGAGCGGCTGGTCGGCACGAACAACCTTGCCATGCCGTCGAATTACAAACAGTATCTCGATGACGCGGCAATGTATCAGTCGGCAATCATGTTCCTTGATTTTCGCGGTGATACCCTGTGCAACGAGATTTTTGCCTGTTGTGCGGCGGGACTGTCGGTGGCGGTCGGCAACTCGAACGCCGTTTCCGGCTCGACCATCGACAAGAACGGTGTCAAAGTGGCAACCATTTCTGGCAGTTGGGCCCACGCTTCACACTTTACCGGTTATCGCAAGGTCAACGGCACGGAATACGTTGGCTGGGTCAACTCGCATGGAGCGCGATACAAGAGCAGTGATGAAGGCGAACCGGCCGATATGTGCTGGATGGACAAAAACACCGCCTGCAAATTCTGCGCAACCATGCACCAGTACGGCCCACCATACATCGTGTTCCCAGAATCGGTTACGGTCAATGACCGTTCGTTTTACGTCAAACAACAAGTTCCGTGGCCGAATAACTGGCGGTTCTAATGTACTGAATCGGTGTTGGCCACAGGGACGATTAACCCTTACCCATAGAAGCTGAGAAACAAAATGAATTTACGAACATGGATTTTGACCGGCAGCGTGGCGTCGTTGCCGTTTTTGCAAATTATGCCCGACTTAGATTATTTATCCCGATATCGGGATAAAAAGTCTTATCCCGATTTTTGAATTATCCCGACATGAGTGTCGATTTTGTTTTTTGACCTTCGTTCGGGCAAAGAACATTTTCCGTGCTTGATTGAAGTCGAGTCATGGCATCGTCGTTGTGAATCG
>WRMR01000284.1 GCA_009776995.1 Planctomycetaceae bacterium
ACGAGTGGCGAGAGATTCCAAACTCCTAACTCCTAACTCCTAACTCCTAACTCCTAACTCCTAACTCCTAACTCCTAACTCCTAACTCCTGCCCCTCACCCCAAATCATGCGCACGAAAAACGCCAAAGACAAAGACCTGTTTCAGGAATCCACCATGTCGTTCAGCCAGCATTTGGACGAACTGCGGACATGCCTGATTCGCGCGGTCACGTTCCTGGCCGTCGGAGTGTGTTTGGGTTTCGCACTGGGAACTCCGGCCGTCAAATTTATTGCATCGCCACTGGAAAAATCGTTGCAGCATTTCTTTAAGGATCAGGCACTGCGAAAAATCGAGGCTGAAATCAAAGAACTCAAGGAATCCGGTCAGGCGGACGACTTAATCGCTTACATCAGAGCGGATTACCTTCCGGTCACGTATTATATTACGCCGAGCGACGTCAAAACCATGCTTCATGCGGCGTCCGGCAAGCCGTTGCCTGAAGCTCTTCACGCGGAAGGCAAAATCAGCGTTCACGATGTCGATAATTTCAACGAGGAAAAAGGGACAAATATCCAGCCGATCCGTATTCATCTGATGACCAAAGTGACGGAGGATCGTAGCACGAAAATCAAATCGCTCAGTTCACAGGAATCGTTTACGATTTGGATCAAAGCCTCCTTTGTTGTCGGCTTACTGTTTTCAAGTCCGTTTGTTTTTTGGAGTATCTGGGCGTTCATCGGTGCCGGGTTATACCCCCATGAACGGCGTTACGTTTACATTTTCCTGCCGATCAGCATCGGTCTGTTCATTGCGGGAATGCTGCTTGCCTTTTTCGTCGTGTTCCAGTTTGTCCTCGACTTCCTGTTTTTTTTCAACCGCATGTTGAATATCGAACCGGACCCGCGTATCAGCGAGTGGCTCAACTTCGCGCTGATGCTGCCGGTCGGTTTCGGCATCAGTTTCCAGTTGCCGCTGGTGATGTTCTTTCTCGAACGGATCGGTGTTTTCTCCATCAAAATGTACCTGAGCAAGTGGAAAATTTCCGCTTTTGCGATTGTTATTATTTCCGCCATGCTCACTCCAGGCGACCCGTACAGCATGTTGCTCATGTCGATTCCGCTGGTCGTTTTGTACTTCTGCGGCATCCTCATGTGCAAGCTCTTCCCGCGAAGCAAGAGCATTTTCGATTTCGACGAACAGGATATTGTGCCGGTGGATTGAGGTCGAAAGCACACTGATAACACAGATGGATCAGATCAACACAGTTCAGTCCGTGAGAATCTGAGCCAATCAGTTGAAAAGATTTTACTACCCTGTTGTGAAACCATTGTTTGAAACGGAATCGTTGCGATGTGGGACTAATTCGAAGCAAGAATTCCCGCATCGAGAGCATTCATGATACCTTTCAAACGCTCAATGTCGTTCTTGACGATTTTCAGGCGGTCTTCGATTTCTTTCATGGTGACTTTCGGCTGGTTTTTCACCGTTGTTGTCGCTCCAGTGGAACTTGTTCCCATGCCCGACCCCATGCTCATACCCATGCTGTCCATTCCACTTGTTTGTTGCTGCTTGGCACGTTTTGCCGCTTCCGGGTCACCTTCGTCAAGAAACTTGACGCATTCGGTGATGGTTTTGTTCAAACCGGTCAACACTTCATGGTACGGCGTCTCTTTGACCGCTTCGGAATTCACCAATCCGCCGGTTCGATAGTCCGGCCCCTGAATGCAAGCGATCATGCTGCTGAAACCGTCTTTGATTTGAATAAGCGAATTGTTGATCTGGTCCGCCTGAGCCTGTCCCATGGTCGAACCTGTGCCGCCGCCATACATGCCCGACATTCCACCGCCCGGCGACATTCCCATTCCTCCCTCCATGCCGCCGCCCATACTACCGCCCATGCCTCCCGACATGGAACCGACCGTCTGTTGGGTCGATTGTTCGTCAAGCATGGTCTGAATCCCGTCATCATGAATGACCAGCCCCAGCGTCAGTAACGCCCCGGTCGTTTTTTTCAGCAGATCGGGTGAAGTTTCAATCGTCTTGTTGAACCGAGAAAGGGAATAGGCGCATTGATAACGTATCACAGGCAATTCCGCTTCATCATTGATGCGTTCCAGCAAGGCGTCAATAATCGCGTTTTGGGTCGGCCCGGCCGCTACGGACAGGTAGCCGAGTGTGCCAATGGCAGTATTTCGGAACCAATTGTGAAGCTCCACCGTTCTTTGGGGTTCCGCAGTATTCAGGGCATTCGGGTTGGTGGCGATGATGATGACATTTTCCGGCGGGTTGGGACCAGTACCGGCCGAACCTCCATTTTTGTTCTCGTAGGGCGTATCCGCCGCGATACTGATGAGGAGGTCGGCAATCTGCTGTCCGTTCGACGTTTGGATATTTCCCAGGATGACATGTCGCCGAATCCCATGTAACGCTCCCAAGCGTACCGCCTCGCGAGTGGTATCTTGTCCGTCGCCCTGGTTTTTGTACAATTGATATAACGCATCCAGTGCTTTGAGATAGGGCTTGGGACGACCATCTGCCGCCACGCCTTCGTCCAGTTCCCCCAAAGTGAGAACGGCATTATACCGACAGGCGGGGTAATAATCCTTCTTGTTCGTATCGTTGGCAATATCATAAAGAGCCTTGGCCAGTAATCCCAACAGGGTGGACTTGCCTTGCGGGTTGGATACCCCCTCAACGAGAGTTTGAATATCCTTCCGGTATTTGCCGAGATCGGCGGTATTTTTCTGGTCCGTCCAACGGACGAAAAAATTCCTCATATAGGTTGTGATTGTCGCTTTGGCCGCATCGTCGAGATTACCGCTTTGGAGCAAACGTGTCACTTCCCCGGAATCCACCGGATTCTGGACGGCTGGATTCGGCGTCCTGCTTTGCTGGCCAGCCCCTTGTGCAAACACAGGCGACAACGAAAATCCGACAATCCACAGAGCCGCTACGAGAGTCATCTTGTGAGTCATATCATTCACTTTCCGTCTTCAAAAGTCGTCCGAAACGACAGATACGCGATCAAAGAAAAGTTATTTGCCAACAATTCGGTTTCAAGCAGGCCGTGACCACACTGCACAATATCCCATGATACAGTAATCACTCACACTATCAGGATACAAGGAAAGTGATAATATTTCAAGGTGAAAAGCCAAAAAATCGATGTAATATCCACCTTTCTTGAGTTAATCAAACGTGAATCAAAAAAACACGTCAGTCACTGAACCGCTCGGGATGGCCGGCAAAGCGGTCGAGAAATGGAATGTTGCTTGCCAACAGATCGGGGTGTTCCCGCAATTCGTCGAAACTGAGCCATGCGACGCTTTCGACCTCCTGGGGGGTTGGTACGAGTGCAAACGGTTCCGGCAACCGGACAAGCCACCAGCGGAGGTGAACCCGCCAGGGCGTGACGCTTTCCCAGATTTGTCGCACCGGGATGATCGTTTCGCCAAGTTCTTCGCGGAACTCACGCACCAGTGCCTGCTCGGGTGTTTCCCCCGGCTCAATTCCACCGCCGGGAAAACAGATCGTCCGTGGGGCGATTACGAACTGCGACCGCCGAATCACCAGTAGTTTTTCGTCCCGCATGGCCACAGCAATCACACCGTGACGTTCCGGTTCCTGCGTTGTATGGGTATGTTGCGGCATGGGAGTGGAGGCTGGTACGGTGGTGCAAAATCTCAGAATGTGTCTTTCATCCAACAGTAACCGGGAACGAGCGTAGCGACCGGTTTTGGGTGGAAAGCACCCTCTCCGGTCACTCCGTTCGGCCACTTCGTGACCTCTCTTCGTTCCCGGCTGCTGTTCGTGCACTTCGTTCCCGGCTGTTGTTTCTTGTGAAAAGCCTTGGTTTAAGACACATTCTCATATTGCGTTTCTTGAAGCAAGGTAAGTATCGAGTGCCGTTTGCCAGCCGGAAAGTTTGGGCGTACCTTCGACGGCATCGTATTTTGCGGTATCGAGCACAGTGTATTTCGCGCGTGGTGCGACGAAACCGTAATCGGCGGCAACGATTGTTCCAAATTCGCGTTTGACGCCTGTTTGACGCACGATTTCTCTGGCCATGTCGAACGACGAGGCCATCCCCGCGTTGGCAACGTGATACAATCCGGTGCATTTGCGTTCGATCAGGGCGAAAACCGCGCGCGCCAGATCGTCGGCCCAAGTGTAAGACGCCCACTGGTCGTTGATGACGCTCATTTTTTCCTGTCGCCGCAACGATTGCAACAATGTTTCGACCAAATTGCCGGAGCTGTTTCCGCCGGCCTTGCCGAAAAGCGGTCCGGTTCGCACGACAAGATGATGCGGCGTCTCACGGGCAGCCCGTTCGCCGTCGAGTTTGGTTTTCGCGTAAACACTCACCGGTTCCGGCGTGATTCCCTCCGAAAACGGCGATAAACCATTCACGGTCAACAGGTCAGCGGTTTGTCCGAACACTTCGGCACAGGAAACCTGGACAAGCAAAGCGTCTGTGCGGATGGCCGCTTCCCGCAGGTTTGCCGTTCCCTGAACGTGAATCGTTCGTGCCGTGTTCGGTTTCTTTTCAAGCCAATCGATCATTGTCACGCCGGCGGTATTGATAATCACTTCGGGCTTGAGTTCGCCAAGCATTTCAAGAACAAACCGTCGTGACGTGACGTTGAAATCAGGCAGATCAAGTGCCGCAAAGTCACTGCTTTCACTCAGATTGAGCGAAACGGCATGGCGTATCAAAGCTCCGCCCAACAGCCCGTTTTTACCGACGATTGCTATTCTCATGCTATTCTCATGGTACGGTTTCGTTATTGTGGCTCTGTTTTGCGTATGGCTTCCCAGGCCGAGGCCAGCATCTCTGCCGCGCGGATCATTTGCTCTTCCGTATTGAAACGTCCGATGCTCAGGCGAATCGTTCCCTGCACCTGGGCCGGCGTCAAACCCAATGCCGACAACATCGGCGACGTCGTGTCATAACGTCCCAGGGCGGCGGCACTGGTCGAAAAGCAAACTTCCGGCAGACGCTGCTGTATTTTGTCGGCGAAAACACGCGGAAACGTCACCGAACTGGTATTCGGCAACCGCTCGACGTCTTGTCCGTTGATGATGAGTCCCGGAACCATGATCAACAGATTGGCTTCGAGCAGGTCGCGCAATCCCGTCATGCGTTCAATCGACTGCTGCATGTATTTGTCGGCAATGACCGCCGTTTTACCGAAGGCAACAATTCCCGTCGCGTTTTCCGTACCCGAACGCAAACCATATTCGTGGCCTTCACCGTGCAGAATCGGGGAAATCGGCGTCCCGTGTCGCACGAATAAGGCTCCGACCCCCTTCGGGGCGTACATTTTATGGCCGCTCATCGAAAGCAGATCAACGTTCAGCCGGGCAATATGAACCGGGATTTTCCCAAGTGCCTGCGACGCATCGGTATGCACCAGGACACCAGCCAGACGGCAACGCTCCGCGATTTGTGCGACGGGTTGAATGATACCCGTCTCGTGTTGGGCAAGCGTGACGCTGACGAGAAACGTGTTTTCCCGGATTGCCTCGACGACCGACTCCGGGTCGATGATTCCTTCGCGATTTGGCGAAACGAGCGTCAAACCGTAGCCGAGGGCTTCGAGAAACTTGGCCGTCTGCAACACCGCCGGGTGTTCGACCGACGACACGACAAGATGCCCCGAACCTCGCGGCGCAACTTGCATGGCCGTGCCGACCAGAGCCATGTTGCAGCTTTCTGTTCCGCCGGATGTGAAAACGATCTCACTCCGCTCGCAACGAATGAGACCCGCGAGATGAAAACGAGCCTCCTCGATCACTTCAAACACGGCCCGGCCAATCGGGTATTGGCTCGACGGGTTGCCGTAATACTCGGCCAAAAACGGCAATACCGCTTCCTGTGCTTCAGGTGCCATCGGTGTCGTCGAATTGTAATCAAGATAATAGAATCGCATGGTCAAGGTGTGTAAGGTAAAAAACACGAATCGTTTTCGTATTTTGAGAGGCGGTCCCGTTGAGTCCAATACGGAAACCGCCAGTGACGTCAATTGTCCAAAAAGCCATGTTCAGTAGTTCCCAAGAAAGGTTCCCGCATTAAAAATTGCTAATCGTTTCGTATTTTGGGGGGGCAAAAAGGCTTGAAAATCAAGGTCAAATGAAATTTGCTACGTCATTGTGTTGGCTTGTCGGAAGTATAGACCACTGATAAACCACTTTTGGGATGGGTAAACTTGAGCAAATCAGCCCAGATTTTCGGATTCTGGATTACCTATTTTGCCTGGTTTCAACATAGCATTGCCAAAATAGCCCCCCAAAATACGAAACGATCAGAAAAATTGGTATGGACAAGCCCAAGGTTTTTCTGGTAAAAGGGTGGTGTAAACATCAACCAGCCATTTTCAGGAGGAAAACCCATGGGCAAGTTACGGAAAAATGATAGCAAAAGTTTTCCGCATGTTCAAGATCGGTTCACCGGCGAGGTCGGAAAACTTTTCGACAAGGAGCATCCTGGTCGCGAATGTCCGAACTCGGTTTTTATTCGCGTGTTGTTTTGCGCACTTGACATCAGCTTTCGTGATCTGCTCCTGAGACTTGACCAATCCCTCGAAATCGACCTCGCAAAACCTGACCCGACAAGGCAACGTAACCACCATGAAAATAACGAATTAAATCAAATCA
>WRMR01000285.1 GCA_009776995.1 Planctomycetaceae bacterium
TCGGCTTTGCGGATGGGAGTATCCATTTTCTCCGCCAATCCGCTGATGGCAGTATCCATTCATCGTTCGGTGAAACTTTTGAAAACATGAAACCGCTTTTGACGAAAGCCGCAGGCGATCATTCAGAGCCGCGACGGTAACGGAGCGGTCATTCCGCTCGATCACTCTCGCGGCTCTGATGGAAATGTTCACGCTATTATTCTGCGGCTCCTTACTGGGGTTTCGGTTCACTTTGCGGTGTTTCCGGGGCGTTAGCGGAAGTTGTGACCGAGAAGGTCATGCGGCGGTTGCTTTTCATCTGCTCATCAATCCAGCCGGCGACGTCTTTGCCGTCAACGGTGTTTTTAAGGATTTCGGCGACATCCTTTTGCACGCTTTCGGGCAGATCGGAAAAATGCGACACGGACCAGGTCTGGCCGTTCTTCCGGACAGTCAACGTGGCTTCCACATCATCACGGGCAGGTTCAATCGTTATCTGCATCGTGTTTGTCCCGGCATCCGGTCCTCCGAACATTTGCATTCCCCCGCCCCCGAATCCGCGAGGCTGTGATTCGATGCGAAAACGCCCCGATTCCGGGAAGTTTTTCATTTGCTCTTCCATCTGTTTCTGAATCTGCTCGATCATCCGCTTCATATCTTCCGGGATATCCTGCTGCGGGGAATCCGGCGTCCATTGTTCGGTCACTCCCGGCCCAAAGAAGCGGAACCCCTCTTGACGCGACGGCATCGCGGGCAATTTTGCTCTGTCCGGGCGTTTTTCCGGCGTAAGTTTCAGTTCAACCGGCTTGCCCTTGCGGATGGCGGAAAGCGTCAGTTCACCGTCTTTGACCTCATCGACCGTACTGATGATGTCCTCGATTTTCTGAACCGGCTTGCCGTTGACCGCCAGAATCACGTCATACTGCTCCACGCCGGACTTGGCCGCCGGACTTTCGGGCACGACTCCCTCGACGAGCATCCCCTCAGATTCGTCCAGATTCAAATGTGAACGCAACGCGGGCATGACCTCCGCGCATTGCACACCGATCCAATACTCGCTCACCGGCGCAATGCGTTCCATCGACGGGTGGTCCAGCAATGTCATGTCTTCCATTGTGGGTAAACGTTCAGGAAAACGATCAGGAAGAGACCTTTCCTGATCGGGTTGTACAGGAACGGGAAGTTCAGGTTTGATTTGCGTGTACCCCGGGTACGATGGCGGCCCCGGCGTGTTCTCTTCGGCAAAAGTCATGCCTGTCAGACACAACACAGACGCGAGCGTTGCCAAAACGAAAAATTTTTGACCGACTTGTTTCATCTCTCTTACTCCTTTTGAAAAATGGGTCGAAATGGTTGTCAATGGTGATACACAATATTACACTACGATAGCTGGAATTGCTTTGGTCGAAATTTTTTTCCTTAATTCTTCTACAAAAACATCTTGTTTTTCATGGGTTGGCGGACTATACTCGCTTGTCAGGTTTTCTTAACTCTCAAAAGTTCAGTAATCCAGTCATTTTTATTAATCAAATCAAGGTTGCCTGATGATGAGTACAGTTACACTTTTCAAAAAAGCCAAAAATGTGATCGCTTTTCTATTTTTGGCTTCTTTGTTTTCTGGGCATTGTCTCTCTGTTTCCGCCGAACAGGATATTTGGCTGGTTGACACACATCAGGCTCCGTGGAATCGCGCATGCGAAGCGGGTTTCGCGAAGGCTGTTTACTATCAGCTCGTCGATCATCGCTGGGTTCGTTCGGACGCGGAGACGTTTTTTGAAACGCAATCGTCCGAACTTCCGCTCGTCATGTTTTCACCCGGATATACTTCAACCATGTCCGACACGATTGATGTCGGCATGTCGCTTGTACGCTTGTACAAGCCGGAGCAGAATTGCCGCACAGTTTTCTGGAATTGGCCGGCGGAAAAAATTCGGTTACGTCTCGCTCCTGACATTCGCGATAAAATCGCCGTCACTGCCGCAAGCGGCGATTACATGGCGATGTTTTTGCGACAATTGAAACCGGAAAGCCGGGTCTGCATGATTGGTTTTAGTTTTGGAAATCGAATTATTTGCGATGCCGTGGAACGATTGGGGGATGACCGCCCTGACGGAATGCGAATACATCTTGTGCTGACGGCAGCCGCGACGGATCAGGGATGGCTTGCGTCCGGTTCGCGGCATGGTAATGTTCCCCGTTTGGCGGAAAAAATTCTCATTTTATATAATCCCGCTGACTGTGCTTTGAAGTTTTATCCCCTTTTGTACAGCAACGGATCGAGCCCGGAAGCACTGGGACGTTTCGGTCCGCCAATAGCAAGGATTGCGACGGATTATCGTGACAGAATCGAAGCGGTCAATGTCCAGCCGTACCTCGGGACTCGCCACCTCACGCTCTACCACCTGCAAACGCCGATTTTTCGTCAGCGAATGAATGATTTGCTGTTTTTTCAGTGATTCAAAACCTCAATTCCTTTTCTGTTCTGCCGGGCTTGACGATAACGCCTGAAATTCTTATACTTGACAGACTTTGAGAACTCATAGGAATTGTCAAAATCCGCAGTGGGTGAAATCACGATCCGTCAAATCGTCTCGTTCAAGGGTTTTTTTATGAAAAATGAACGCCGCCAGCACTTGTCACAAAACAGCTTGGCAAGATTACTTGAGAATAACGTCAATCAAATCAAAGATCATTCGACGACAATCATGCGTTTGGTCCTGGTGATCTTGATTGCTGTTTTAATTTTTATGATCTGGCGGAATTTTGACACAAAAAACAAGCGTGATTTTCACAATGACGTCAAGCAACTGGCCACGTACGATTTTTCCGCTCTTGACGCGGAACAGTTTGACAATGAAATTCAAAAATATGTGACAAAATACCCGTCTGGTTTGAATAACGCAACAGTAAGTCTTTGGATCGGCGACATTTATATCAACCAAGCCGCTGACGCTCTTGCCAAAGGGGAACGTGACAAGGCCGTCGCCGATTACGAAACCGCCTTGCAATATTACACAACGGCGGACAAATTTCAACTCAAGCAACAAGATTTGGCTGAAAGTGCCGTTTGGGGGCTGGCTCAAACCAATGCTGCTCTGGCCGCGTTGAAAGAAGGCGATTATTTTGACGCCGCAAAGGATGCTTACCAAAGGCTTTGCGAAACATGGCCGGATGGCACTTATCATGAACTGGCCGCCCCGCAGTTGGACTGGCTCAACCGTCCTGTCATGGCCAATTTTCCGACGCAGTATCGCCAGGCCGACCCGGTTCTGTTTGCACCGAATATGCAAACCCCGGAAACGACCGAGCCGTTGGACGGCATTGACACAACCTTCACGCCGGGTGATATTGATTTTCAATCGCTGATTGACAATTACCGCCCTGTCGATTCGGACAGTGAGACGCCCGATTTTGATCCTGACTTGACACTGCCGGAGGATCAGGAGAGTCAGGAACCGCAAGAAGAGCCGCAGGAAACACCATAGGACTCACACCAAAATCATCTGTTCGATCGATCAGAGACGTGACGGTAACAGAGCGGTCATTCCGCCCGGTGACTCTCGCGGCTCTGATGGAAATCTTCACGTTATTTTTGTGCGACTCCACGGTGGTTTACGGTCATTCTTTCAACTCCGCGAGCAGCTTGTCGCGGATGGCTTTCAGGTTGTCGAACGGGATTTCGTAACCGACGTCGCCAAGCCGGTTATTTCCAATTTTGCGTTCCTTCCCGCTTTCCGGGCGTTGAATGGCAGAATAGATCGATGGCGGTTCCGCATAGCGTTCGAGCAGTGCAATTACCTTCGCGTAATCTTCCGTTGCGCCGCGCAAATCCCCTAATCGCTCTCGAGCCACGGCACGGTGGTAGAATACCAACGCGCTATTGAACCCATGACTCCATGGCTCACGCACAGCGAAATCAAAATCCACGATTGCGGCGGCGTAATCACCTTGGAGCAACCGGGCGAGACCGCGATAATACGTATAATTTCTTTCAGAAAAATCAGAGTAATTGACTTTGAGTATCTCATCGAAACCTGCAATGGCCTCGTCATAGCGTCCCAGGCGGAGCAGCATTTGAGCATGGCAAGTCCCCGCAAGATAGTGATGCATACTTTTTATCGCAGGATGTTGATTCATGCTCTCCGAGTGACTCCAATTCTCGATGGCGTCGGCAAGAGCAATCATTCGCTCGGAATGTTGGTCGCTTGGATCAACATGCATTCGTACAATCAATTGTTGAACGAAGTAACCGGTCTTGGCGTTGGACTGATAATACAGTGACAGGATCAAGATCGGCAAAACGACCGCACCGGTGATGAGAAGCACCGTTCGCCGCGATGGGAAACGCTCAACAATGGAATGTGAGCCATTCCATTTTGCACGGAGATGAACTCCGCCCGCAAGGAGTATTGCCATTGCCGCGATGAGCAGGAGGAGATCGAGAATCATGACGCCGAAGACAATCGGCCAACTCTTCACCGAATCGAAAAACCCGGCGAAGGGCCAGGTTCGCCATCCCGTATAAATCGCGGCTTTGAGGAGACAGGTCACGGCAACAACGAGGAGAATCAGTCCAAGGATATTCGTGAACCACCGGAATGCCGGAAACCGAACACTGATTGCCGCAACACCGAGCGAACCGCCGAACATCAGCAAAAGCATCGTGAAGAACAAAAACGGCAACCGGGTGAGCCAGCTTGCGGAATTTCCCGGAATGAAAGAAATATCAACCATGGCAATCAGTCCGGCCGCGAGAAAAATCCCGAAAAACACGATCCATTCAAGAAACAAACGTTCCCGATACGGTGTTTCCCGTGTGACAAGCGGCGGAAACCGGGAATCAATCTCCTCATCTTTTGTGATTTGCAGGAAATGTCGGTGCGACTGCCGGAACGCAATCAGGAAAAGCAAGCCGACAATTCCGAACTGAGTTCCGGGGTAACGCAAAAAGACCTCCCAAGGTTGTAATCCGCATCCCCCCATCCCAATCTGCCAGCCCTGCAAACTCTTCAGGTCAATGTCAACTGGGAGAACAGCAACGGTCAACAGGTAAAGCACAATCAACAGACAGCCGTAACGGAAGAATGAACGCTTGAGCCGCTGATGGGAAAGCGGCGATTCCTCAAGCGGGACAATACGTTTTCGCGTTGCAAGCCCGGAATCCTCCCGAACGATCCTGCGGTAAATGAGCGGCGAGAGAATCATGACCAGGGTCGTCAATCCCCCAAGGGCAAGCAGGCCGATATAAAAGCCATGATCAATGATGTGAAACAGGGTATCGCGGAGTTTGGAATCCCAGTAGAGATATGGAGGAGTGAAAAGCCAGAAACTCAATATCCATCTCAGCGGCGGCGTGCAAAAACAGAAACAGCAGTTCAGGCCAAACAGGAAATGCAAGCGCAGGCTGAACAATGTCAGGTGGCGTCTTGCCCGGAGCGTCGGGGCGTTACGAATCGAAAACCAGAGGCCGGGAACGGCACCGACTACCCAAAAGAACCAGAAAAAGATGAGCGAAACGATGGAAATAACGGAGGTCAGGAAGCCCTGGAGCGAAAACACTGTGGTCGAACAGCCGCCGGTTGAACAACTGGTTCCCGTGCTGACCGACGCCATCGGGACAAGGAGTGCAGGCTCCGGCACAACGGCGGCGGAAGAGGCAGCCGATGCGAGAACAGTACCGCCGGTTGTCCATTTGGCCATGACTGGAAGTGCCGCCACAACGCCGAGCGAAAAGAACTCGCTCGGCCCGGTTGTCCGAATCGAATGCTCGACCTGCTTTTCCAGTTCCGTGCGCAGGAATTTTTTCGCCCGGCTGACCCGTTGGTAAAGCGTGTCTTCAGAAATTCCGAGTGTGTCGGCGATTTCCGGCGTGCTCAGCCCGCTGCGGATGCTCATGACCAGCGGAACGCGGTAACGTTCCGGGATTTTGGTGATGGCCTCTGCGACAAGGCGGTTGCGTTCCTTGCGGATGACCTGATCCAGCGGTTCCGCGTCACGCGAGGGTTTTTCCACAACGTCCTCCGCGTCGTAAGAAACGGTGACCGGCCTGGCTGCGTTTCGATTCCGGTCATTCCGCACGAGCATCCGCGCGATGCCGCAGAACCATTGCGGGAGTTTCTGCAAATCCCGCAATTCGGCCAGCCGTTTCCAGGCAACGAGAAATGTTTCCTGAGCGAGGTCTTCGCTTTTGTGATAATCGCCGGTCATGCCAAAGGTGACGCTGCTGACCAGCCCCTGGTATTGCCGGACGATTTGTCCGAACGCCTCACGGTCACCTTCCAGGCTCCGGCGGATGAGTTCGCCGGGCGTCTGCCGTGTCAATGCCTGCTCCGAAACCTTGCGGTTCATGTCGATCCTCCGAAAAAACGATGGTACGTCATGGTGTTATCATACCAAGTGTCGGTTTTCGGGGAATTCCTGACAAAAATTGCAAAAAACGGAGCCGCAATCGCAAAAATGCGTGAATTTTATCCGTTCACGTTTTTTTCTCACCACGAAGGATAATGCAGAGAGCAGAATGATCCCATGATCATCTGTTATACCGCACAACGCCATGGACTTTGTATTTATCTCTGTGAACTTTGTGGATTCCTTTGTGATCTTTGTGTTGAAATATTTTAACACAAAGGCCGCAAAGCTTTT
>WRMR01000286.1 GCA_009776995.1 Planctomycetaceae bacterium
GGAAACATTTCAATCGGAGCCGCGAGAATTATCGAGCGGAAATAACCGCTTCGTGGCCGTCGAGGCTTTGATTGTTTGAATGGAGTTTATTTTGCGTGAGCCTTTACTCGATGGGAATGGCTCCGGCAAGCAGTTCGGCAACCCGGACGCAGAAATTGTCGTTCAGTACCAACACTTCGCCGCGTGCAATCAAACGTTCGTTGACATAAATATCGACAGCGTCTCCCGCAATCTTGTCAAGTGCCACGACGGAGCCTCTGCGCAACTTGAGAATGTCTTCGAGGTTCATATTCGTCCGCCCCAGCTCGATTTTGATGTCAAGTTCGACTTCACTGATTTGATCGAGCGTCGCGTGGTCTGAATTGGGAGTCGAACCGCCAAATTCGGGAAACTGAAATTCGATAATCTCCGGCGGAATTCCGGAAAGATTGCCGCTATTGGAGGTGATGGATTCGAGAGCTTCCTCCGCCCGGCGCAACAGGTAATCAATATCGCCCTGCGGGACACCGTCGTCGATGGCGTCGTCTTCCGCACCTTGCGGCATTCCGATCCCCGCCCCGGCTTTCGGCTGCGCGCTGGGTGCACCGATGGTGCTTTTCAGGAGACTCTCAATATCATTCTGGCCAAGTACCTTGTTTCCGTCGTCGGGAGGATTTGGTTTTGGGATAGCCGGAGCTACAGGAGGGGGATTTGGAGTCGCCGGTTGGGCAGGACTATTCCCGGCGGCCAGCAGTTTTTCAATATCCTCCTGTTCGATAGCCGAACTGAGCGGGACGGCCTCCGGTTCGGCTTGTTTCGGTTCGGGCGAAGGCTGCCCGGTTCCTCCCGACTTTGCGGCCAGCAGTTTTTCAACGTCATTTTGATCGATTGTGTTACCATCAGCCATGGGAATCCGTTCCTCTTGTTTCGTTAAAACCGGGCAAAATCGCTTTCCCCAAGTGCCCCGCAATCATCTCGTGAACATTTGATCGGAGTCACGAGAGTTATCGACCGGAATGACCGCTCCGTGACCGTCGCGGCTCTGGTTCTTCACGTAAATCATGACCTTGCCTGATTCATGTATCCTACAAAATAACACAATCGCGTTCAAGGCCAAAATGCATCCGCCGCGTCATTTCCATCACCCGCCGGTCTGGACGGCGATGTCCGTGTAGATCACCCCTTTGATCAACGGCATTCCCAGGATCTCGTTGACCTTGACCATGACTTTATTTTTGATCATCCCCAGCGACGGGTCTGTGATGTCCGACTGTTTCGAGCTCCTCAGGATGACCAGGATCGCGTTCCTGATACGATTTTTATGGATTTCGTAGCGTTTATTGTATTCGTCGCGGTCCTTTTTATTGACCAGGCCATAAAAATGGATGGACAAACGAACCGGCACGCTGGTTGTATCACTTTCCATATAGGTGAACTCGCCCAGGTCAACCTCTTCACGCTCCTCATCTTGCATGGATTCATCGACGCTGGGTTTGTACAGGGGTTGGATTTTCGTATCCTGTTTCGCTGTTTCCTCGATCGCGGCTTTGACCGCTGTCGGCGAGGGGAGGACATAAAAATACACGACCAGCATTTCGGCCACGGCGATCACAAACAGAACCAACATGGCCAGCAGATTCGATGTGAAAATCGATTTCTTCGGCTGTGTCAGCCCATCCGATTCCGGGGATTTGTTGACGTCATCATTGGGGTGTTGTGCTGCCATGGTAACCCGTTTCGCCAGGGTTCAAAATATCAATATTTGCGCAATTTTCTCCCAAACAGGGGATTCTATCTACTAAATAGCTTATGATTGACCACAAATCAAGGAAAACACAACCATTATTTTTATTGCAACAAATATCATAGCACCCCACAAAATGAATTTTGGCCAGGTGCTACCGGGAACCAGAGCTTTCCGGCGTTTCGGAAATCAAAAAGGCTTCCACATAGGCGTTGGACACTCCCACCTGAGACGGAACAACGCTCTCCGTTGTACGATTCGATCCCCATGAGGTGATGAAAACTCTGGCCGGGTCAATCCCCAAATTCATCAGGTGGTTTCGCACCATATATGCCCGGGCATACGCCAAGTCCATCGAATCGCGATTGGCCCCCCGTTCGTCCAGACCCGTATGTCCGCGAAGTTCGATCATCAACGGCGAGCCTTTGAGCCGCTGGTACATTTCCTGAATCGACTCCATGGCGTCTTTGCTCAGCGTGTCCGAACCGTTTTCAAACAAAATCACGCCCGTCAATATCTTATCCTTTGGCTTGATGACGGGAATTTGGGATTTGGTCGGATTTCCGTTTTGGATGGTTTCGACCGTCATACTGCGACTGGTTTTGGCACCGCTGGATGTGGTCGTTTGCCATTCCTTTCCAGGGATAGGAAAGTAAGGTTTGTTCCTGGCCGTGCCAAATGTTTCGTGCATGATTTGTGTAACGGTTTCCGCCTTTTTCGCGTCAATCGAACTCATCGCGAAAAGCATGATGAAAAAGGTCAACAGCAGCGACATCATGTCGCCGTAAGAAACAATCCAGCCAGGTACGCCTTCGGGACATTTTTTCTTGCTCATGGTATGCTTCCAAAAAAATTGTTTCTCGCAGAGATGACCGCTTGAATCATTCTCTGCGAACTCCGCGCACTCTGCGAGAAAAATGACTTAGACCGACTCTTCTTCCTCGGGGCGTGATTTTGGCGGAATGAAAGTCATCAGTTTCTGCTTGATGACCCGTGGATTTTCACCGGCCTGAATCGCGATGACGCCGCGGACCATGATTTCCATGGTCAGCAGTTCGCGGCTACTGTAATACGCGAGCTTGTCCGCAATCGGCAGGAAGACAAAGTTTGCCGCAACCGCGCCATATAATGTCGTCAGCAAGGCCACCGCCATCCCGGAACCAATCGTGTCCGGGTTCATATCAGCCAACATGAGAACCAGTCCAATCAGGGTGCCGATCATCCCAAATGCCGGCGCGTATTTGGCCAGGGCGTCATAGAACGATTTTCCAATCTCGTGTCGTCCTTCGACGGCGTCCATTTCCGTTCGCATGATCGCGTCAACGATTTCCGGACTCATTCCGTCAACGGCCATGCGGATTCCCATGATGAGAAAGGCGTCGTCGATTTCCTCAATTCGTCCTTCCAGTGCCAGCAGGCCATCGCGCCGCGCCGATTCGGAAAGTGAGACCAACTGATTGATAATCGCCAGGACGTCTTTCTGTTTTGTGAGAAAAGCATTTTTGGTCACACCCATGATTTTGATGACTTCCGACATGGGATAGGCGATCAGAATGGTGCAGATCGTCCCACCGGCAACCAGTACAATGGAAGGGTAGTCGGTAAAACCTCCGATTGTGCCGCCGCCCATGATGATGGATCCAAGAATCATGACGGTTCCGACAATAAGGCCGATGATTGATGCAATGTCCATTTGACTTTCATCTTATATCGTGAAGCTTCAGGCGACTTGTCTTGCCGCGCCGCCGATTTGCGGAAGGAAATGCTTGGCCTGCTGGTACGCGATGGATCGACGCACCACCTCCTCCATCGGCTCGGCAACCATAATCGTCTCGCCGGTCACGAGCGAAATGAGCGTGTCGGGACAGCGTTCGACGTAGCGGATCATCTCCGCGTTCAAAACAAATTCGTTGCCGTTGAGTTTGGTTAAGGTAATCATGGTGGCTAGTGGCGAGTGGCGAGTGGCGAGTGGCGAGTGGCTGGCACTAGAATACTAGTCACTAGCCACTCATCACTGGCCACTGTTAAACCATATTGAGTAACGCTGCGAGCATTTCGTTGGACGTGGTGACAATTTTGGCGTTTGCCCGGTACATGGCGGAGGCGGAAATCATGTCGATCAGTTCGTTACCGATGTCGGTGTTGGACATTTCGAGCGAATTGCCATTGATCTTGCCGAACACGCCCTGGCCGGGTACGCCGATGACCGCCGGGCCGGAGTTTGGGCCGACGGAAAACAGGTTATCGCCGTATTGCACGAGTCCCTCGTTGTTGACAAAATGGGCAAGCAACACCTGGCCGAGCGGTCGCGTCACGCCGCTGGTGAAGGTTCCGATGATGACGCCGTTTTCGTCAATCGAGTAGCTGTACAACACGCCGGCACCCGCGCCGTCCTGGTCGGTCATGTTGAGGTTTTGGTTCTTGGTGGCCAGAGCCGCGACAGCACTCAGGTTCATCTCGAAGGAAAAGGTCAACGGACTGGTACTGGCCACATCGGTGCGTTCAATCGTGATGGTCGTATTGTCCGCGTCGATCAGTTTGCCGTCCGAATCAAAACGAATCGTACCGGTTCCGGCAGCAATGCCGCTACCCGTCGCGGGCTGGTTGTCGCCTGAGTCAGCGTACCAGCGATACACGGTTTCCGTGTTGTTCTTGCTTTCGAGCGCGAACGTCAGGTTGACATTGACCGGTGCACCGAGCGAATCGTAAACCAGCAGATTCGTGGAAATGCCGTCGCCGATACTCTTTTGCGTTTCGTGGAACTGGAAATCCAACGGGTTGGTTTTGCCGTTGGAGACCAGTTGAAAGTCGCTCGAAGTCATTTGCAATTCGTTTTGGACGCCTGTGTTGCCCAAAATCACGATTTTGCCGCCAATCATCGTTGCCCCGGCGGAACCACCGTTAATTTGGCTGCCGATCACGCCCTGGTCTTTCGGGATATCCGGATTCACTGCACCGGTTCGGATGCCAATGGCCTCATTGACAAAGCGGAGATATCCGGCCATTGTTGTGTCGGCGGTGACTGTCATGCTTTCCGTTTTGAGATCGTTGCCTCCTTTGTTGGGCGTGAAACTCAGTGTCCCTTCGCTGAACACCGGCACGAAACGGCCCAACTCATCGTGAACGCCGACATTGACCATGAGCGTGTTCGCGTTGGCCAACACGTCGCCTTTGCCGCCGAAACTCATTTTTGCGTTGCTGACCAGGTCGGCGTCACTCGTACTGTCGGTGACAGTCACATTGGCGCCAAGCGTGTTGACCGTTTCCACAAGATAAAACGCGGTCGTGTTGTCGGCCAGCGAGCGGTAAATATTACGTCCGACCCAACCGTCGGGGTTGTTATTCGGGTCAACCGTTGGAATGTCGGACAGTATGACCGCGCCGCTGTTGACGTTGATCGTCGCACTAACCCAGGATGGGCGGCTTTCGTTGCCATAAGCGTCAACGAATGTCACATAATACTGATAACCGCCTTCGAGTCGCGAAAGATCAAGCTGCGGATTGCCGGAAACCTCCGCCGTTGACTTCGTGTCCGTGTAACTTGCCCCGGCGGAAGCGACAGGCAGTTCGTCGATCAGGTAAAACTCGTCGCTTATCGGATCACTTGCGCGGTAAATGGCGATGTGTGTATAGGGCGGCGACGCATCGGGCGGCAGTTGCCCCAACGGGAGATTGTCGAGTGTGACCGAACTGCCGTCGCCTGGAACTTCGACCCAGATTTGCGTCGAGTAATCGGTCTGGTCGGCCAACACGCCATCGCGCGTATAAACGAAACGGTAGTAATACTTGCCTGATTCGACGGCTCCGCCTCCGCCGTTGCTTGTTGCCGTTGTATTGGCCGTTTCGACGCTCGGACGTGCCGCCTGAGAGACGCTGACCGCATCGGCACCGGGCGACGACCACGAAAGATCGGTCATGGCGACCGATTCGAGAACTGTACCCTGTGTAGCGGAATCGCCGACCGCGTTGAGCAAGCCTTCCATCGTGACATTTTGCGTTGCTTCGGCGATTTTCGTCACGCCAACGGCAATGGTCAGTGGCGACAATTTGTCCGTGAGAATCTGAAACTTGTCATTGACGGTGTAGCCCATGACATAATCGCCATTTTGCGTGACCAACTGCTGGTTGGCGTTGAGTTTGAAAGTGCCGTCGCGCGTATAGAGTTGCTGAACTGCCGATAAGGAAGGGGAAATGATGAAAAAACCATCGCCGTTAATGGCCATGTCGGTGCCGGTCATACCGGGTTTGATCGCTCCCGGGCTGAAATTCGTCGTCGTCCCTGCTGTAAGTACACCCTGACCAATCTGGATCGGATTCGCCCCGGCGGAATACTGTGTCATTTCCGGGCTGGAGCCAAGTGTCCAAAAACGTGCGTAAATCGTCGAAAAATCCGCCCGTTGCGACTTGAAACCTGATGTATTGGCGTTGGCAAGGTTATTGCCGATCACGCTGATACTGGTTTCCGCCGCACTCATGCCGGTATGCGCAACGTTTAACGAAGCAAACAAACCCATCTTCTGACTTCCTATCCGATTGATGAGGGTTGAGAGGAATTTTGAACACAAGTGTTCAAATGTATCGATTGTATCGGCAAAACTGACTTGGTGACTCTAGTAATTTTTGGGGTATAGCTTTGAAATTACGTAAACCTGGCAAAAAAGGGAGAAATTGGTGTTGAAAAAATTTACGACACCCAAACGTTTTTTGCTCGCCAAGAAGCTGTTTTTCTTGTCCAAAACCTGGTATAATTTGGAGATTCGGAATTCAGGATTTTTGTTACATCCGGAAGCCTCGAACAGCATCAATCATGAAATCTTTTGGTTAAGGAATCAAAACATGGCAAAAAAAGCGGTGGAAACAGAACCTGTCAAAAAGGAAAAATCAACGAAAGCAAG
>WRMR01000287.1 GCA_009776995.1 Planctomycetaceae bacterium
TTGATGGGGTCGAACATGCAGAGACAGGCTGTGCCGTTGCTCGTTTCCGAAAAACCGCTCGTCTTAACGGGACTGGAACGGGATGCGGCGTACAACTCGAGCCTCGTCATTAACGCAAAACGGGACGGCATTGTGACCTATGTTGATTCGCTCCGTATTGAAATCACCGACGAGAACGACGAATACTCCGACGAATACGAATTGCGGAAGTTCGTCGGGCTGAACGAACGCACCTGCCAGAACCAAACGCCGACGGTGAGCATCGGCCAGCGTGTCAAGGCGGGCGACCTGATTTGTGACGGAGCGGCCATCTGTGACGGCACCTTGTCGCTGGGACGCAATGTCCTCGTCGGTTTTATGGCCTGGGATGGATTCAATTATGAGGACGCGATTATCATCAGTGAAGAACTGGTCGAAAATGACGTTTATACCTCGATTCATATTGAAGAATTTGACGTCGAAATTCGCGACACGAAACTCGGACGCGAGGAGTTTACGCGGGACATCCCGAACGTCGGTGAACGGGCGTTGCGCAATCTCGACGACAACGGCATCGTGCGGGTCGGCACTTACGTGCGACCGGGGGACATTCTTGTCGGGAAGGTCACGCCCAAGTCAAAAACCGAACTGACCCCGGAGGAAAAACTGCTGCACGCGATTTTCGGACGCGCCGGTGAAGACGTGAAAAACGAGTCGCTCGAAGTGCCGTCCGGCGTTGAGGGAATTGTCATCGGAACGCAAAAAATCGCAACGCGGATGAGTCTCAACGAAGAACAGCGCAACGAGTTTGAAGCCGAATGCCGTCAGGTCGAAGAGGAAGGCAACCAGAAAATCGGCGAGGTTTTCAGCGAAATGATCGCGAAAATGGAAGAGGCCGCCGGCGAACCGCTGGTCGATGTCGATGGCAACACGATCACGGTCGAGCGAAAGAACAAGAACTTCATCGACCAGGTGCGCGTCTTCCGGTTGATCAACCTCGATATCAAGGACGGCAAAGCCCGTGTGGCGGTCGAAAAGATTTTTACCAGGATGTGGCCGCAGGTTGAGCTGGCCATTGACCTGCGCGACCGGAAACTCAACTCGCTCAAACGCGGCGACGAACTCAAACGCGGCGTATTGCAGATGGTCAAGGTGTATATCGCGGCGAAACGGGTGATTTCCGTCGGCGACAAAATGGCCGGGCGACACGGGAACAAGGGCGTTATCTCGAAAATTTTGTCGCGGGAAGACATGCCGCACCTTGAAGACGGAACGCCGATTCAAATTCTGCTCAACCCGCTTGGCGTGCCCAGTCGTATGAACGTCGGGCAGATTCTCGAAACGCACCTCGGCTGGGCGGCGGCGAAACTCGGTTACCACGCGATCACGCCGGTGTTCAACGGGGCGTCGGAAACGACGATCAACGAATGCCTCGACCAGGCCGGGTTGCCGAAACACGGAAAAGTGCGGTTGCGCGACGGACGGACGGGCGAAATGTTCGACCAGGAAACGACGGTCGGCTACATTTACATGCTCAAGTTGCACCATCTCGTCGATGACAAGGTTCATGCCCGCAGTACCGGGCCGTACTCGCTTATCACGCAACAGCCGCTCGGCGGAAAGGCGCGGTTCGGCGGTCAGCGATTTGGCGAAATGGAAGTGTGGGCTTTGGAAGCCTACGGTGCCGCTTACACCTTGCAGGAACTGCTCACCGTCAAGAGCGACGACGTCGAGGGCCGCACGAAAATTTACGAATCGATGGTCAAAGGCGAAAACACGCTCGAAGCCGGTACCCCGGCCAGCTTCGACGTACTCACCAACGAAATCCGCGGCCTCGCACTCAACATGGACTTGCAAAAAGGACCGCAGATTTAAGCGCAGAGTGCAAAACGCAAAGTGCAAAGTGAGGTAGGGCGGTCACGCCGTGACCGCTGGCACTCCTTGGGATTATGTGGTTTTTTAAAGGGAAACGATATGTCATTTTCACCATTGAGTTGGATCGTACTGATAATAATTGGTGCCGTCATACTATTGAGAATATTCGGTAAGAAACGAATTTGGGGGATCATCACGCAAAGAATTGACTCATATTGGATTTCGATTGCGGGCATTGTTGCGGGTGGATTGATTATGACGGGACTTGCGACCCATAATTATGCACAAACATGGATTGGAGTTGCCCTTGTTTGTACGGGTATGGTGACATTGACTATTCGTGAAATTTTCAAAAAGCCTTGAATGAAATGATAGTTCCCTTGCCCTTTCAGGGCGGCAATGATTTTAAGCGCGCAATATAACCCAGGGCGTTGCCCTGGGTAACAATTGTTGCCCGAAAAGTGAGTATGCTGAAAATTTACCTCGACAACTGTTGTTACAACAGACCATTTGACGACCAGAGTCAGGATTTGATTCGACTGGAAACAGAAGCGAAATTAATCATTCAGGAAAGAATTCAACTTGGTTTGTACTCGCTTGTGTGGTCGTATATCCTTAAATCTGAGAACGATGAAAATTTCTCACGGGATAAGCGTGAGGCAATTCAAGCCTGGCAATATATTGCAACAGAATATTGTCCAGCTTCCGACGAAATTGTATTGAAGGCAAAAAACTTCCTGACTCTTGGCCTGAAACATAAAGATGCGATTCATCTTGTTTGTGCAATAAAACACCAATGCGATTATTTCATTACAACGGACAAAAAGTTCTTGAATAAGAAGAAGCATTTTGCGGATATTTCAATCATAAATCCGATAGCTTTCATCCTTGAAACGGAGGATAACAATGAGAACCGATCATGTGATACGTGTTGATGCCATGAATTTGCTGCTCAAAGGATTGGGGGAAGTTGAAGCAGAGCGTTTTATCACTCTTATCAAACGGGAAAATTTCGACTACACCGAATGGCAGCGCACGTTGTGGGATGATTTGACGATTGATGAAGTCCATCAACTTGCCGCAGGTCGTGAAAAAATGAATGAAAACATGACCGATTGATTGTGAATGGTACCACAGTAGCCGCGCTGTCCTGCGGCGCGCATGGTAGGGCGGTCACGCCGTGACCGCCGTAATCAGAGCATGATGTAATCAGAGCACGAAGCGTAAGCGAGTGCCAATGCCCTGTAAGGGCAAAACATAATAGCCCAGGGCAAGACCGAAAGGTCGCCGCCCTGGGTAACGATCCCCAATAAACGATTACGACCCTAAAAGGGGCGAATAGGCAACTGCATGAAGTCCCTTGCGCGCATACAAAACACGTTGAGTTGAAAGGTCGAATGCATGGATATTGATGGACCAGCTGTTGTTTTTGTTTGGGTTGCAATGATTCTTTTTTTCCTAATCCATGCCCTCATCAGTTCGGTTATCATTTCAGGAATCTCTCATGTTTATTCGATGGTTAGCAAGAAAAAACACTTTGCTTTCATGAAAGTTTTTCCATGTGTAACAATCGTACTTTTGATTCTTGTTGCCATTTACTTTATAGTTGTTGTTATAGTGAATATTAGGTGATAATGAAAGCCTCCCGTAACCGGACATTGGTATTAACAGAAGGAGACCGAAAAAAACTGACAAAACGTTTGCTCACCGTCGAATCACCGCAAACGTTGGATGACGTCATCGGGAGAACCATCAACGGCGATGTGCTTGACGTGTTGCCGCTGTTGCCGGAACGGTGTGTTGACTTGTTGATTGCCGATCCGCCGTACAATTTGACGAAAACCTTCGGCGGGACGGTGTTCCGGGCAATCGACAATTTGGATTACGTTGCGTGGCTCGAAGAATGGGTGTCGCAACTGCCTCGCCTGCTCAAAGCGGCGGCAAGCATTTATGTGTGTTGCGACTGGCGATGCTCCTGTGCGATGTGCGGCGTGTTCGGAAGTTTTTTCAAGGTGCGCAACCGCATCACCTGGGAACGCGAAAAAGGACGCGGGGCGAAGGCCAACTGGAAAAACGCCCATGAGGATATTTGGTTTTGCACCATGTCCGACGCCTGCACGTTCAACCTGGACGCGGTGAAGCTCAAGCGGCGGGTTGTTGCGCCGTATCGCGTCGGCGGGGCGGGCGGGACGCCAAAGGATTGGGACGAAACGCCGGCGGGCAACTACCGCATGACGCACCCGTCGAACTTGTGGACCGACCTGACCGTGCCGTTTTGGTCGATGCCGGAGAACACCGGGCACCCGACGCAAAAGCCGGAAAAACTGCTCGCGAAACTGATACTGGCAAGCAGCAACGCGGACGATGTGGTGTTCGATCCGTTTTTGGGGTCGGGCACAACATCGGTGGTCGCGAAAAAACTGGGACGGCGTTTTTTCGGCGTCGAACGCGACCGCGACTACTGCCTGTTGACCGAAAAACGCCTCACACTGGCCGAACATGACCGCGCGATTCAGGGTTACGAGGACGGCGTGTTTTGGGAGAGGAATGCTTTGAGCCACGGAATGCACGGAAAGGCACGGAAGGGGGAATGATACTGCCAACGGTGTCAAGTTGTTTTGGGTGCCACCAGCGAAATTACCGTGACCAGACATTCCGTTTTGCGTACAAAAAGCCGTGATCCGGGGTGGAATGACACAGACTCGGAACTACAGTATTGTTGATCGAAGTACCAACGGTGCAGATCGGGGCAACTTGCGTGCAGACCGGAACAACTCGCGGGTAGATCGGAACTGCTTGCGTGTAGATCGGAACAGCAGTATTGCAGGTCGGAGCATCGCCAGTGCAGATCAAATCACGGGAAAAATGGATTTAGGAAACAGGAATCAAAAATCAGGGGGCCGACGTGTGAAAAAACAATGGGTCTCTGTTTATGGTACAACAAATCAGCTTGCCGGGGGAAATTGTTATGTCAAACAAGAATGATCTTTCGTTTGGGGCCAGACTTTGGTTATTTATCATCATTGTTTGCCTTTTGGTTCTTGGAGTGCATTTCATCAGGTTTATTTATTTCATAAATTCCTTTGAACGGTGCATTATCGTAGCAGTCAGTATTTTTACAGCAGGCATTGTTATTTCAACTGGAATTATGTCGCGAACTCTACTCAAAGTATTTGACAAAAGCAAAGACAACGACGAAACAAAATAAAAAAACCGTGATGAAGTCATTGTCCCAAAGGGATGAGATGTCGATAACCCCCGGCGTAAGCTGGAGGTGGATGGCATGAGCAGAAGAGATACATCGCCCCAACGGGGCGCAACAAGTCGGTGAGAGTCACGCCCCGTTGGGGCGGTAAGGGTTGTGGGGGTGGTCGCTACCCCCGGTTTACACCGGGGGTTATAGAGATTACGTCCTTTCAGGACGATACCAACGCCGTGTCCTTCGTGACAAAACCACCGACTTTGCGTGAAACAAATAAACAACGTTTTCGATCACATAAAATCAAGGAGAATCCGAGTGAGCCTGTCGGAATTTACTTACGACCGCGTCAATGATTACGGGGCCGTCAAAATCAGTTTGGCGAAGCCCGCCGACATTCGGAGCTGGTCTTACGGCGAAGTCAAAAAACCCGAAACCATCAATTACCGGACGTATCGCCCGGAACGGGACGGGTTGTTCTGCGAGAAAATTTTCGGTCCGGAAAAAGACTGGGAATGCAACTGCGGGAAATATCGCGGCATGAAATACAAGGGCATGACCTGCGACCGTTGCGGCGTGAAAATCACGCACAGCCGCGTGCGCCGCAAGCGGATGGGGCACATCGACCTGGCCGCCCCGGTTGTGCATATCTGGTTCTTCCGCGCTGCGTCGAGCCGGCTCGGAACGTTGCTCGGCATGAAAGCGTCGAGTCTCGAAAAGGTCATTTACTTCCAGGATTACGTTGTTATCGACCCCGCCGACACGCCGCTGAAGACCTACCAGTTGCTGACGGAAGAGGAGTATCGCAATTCCCGCACCGAATACGGCACGGGCTTCGTTGCCGAAATGGGAGCGGAAGCGATTCGCAAATTATTGCAGCGGCTCGACCTGACCAGCCTGTCGGTCGAACTGCGGGCGGAAATGATGGAAACCCGGTCGAAGCAGCGCAAAAAGGACATCGTCAATCGGCTCAAGCTGGCCGAATCGTTACGTGACAGCGATAACCGCCCCGAATGGATGGTTCTCGACGCAATTCCGGTCATTCCGCCGGATTTGCGGCCGCTCGTGCTGCTTGAATCGGGCACGTTTGCGACCAGCGACCTGAACGATTTGTACCGCCGCATCATCAACCGCAACAACCGGCTCAAGAAGCTGGTCGATCTCAACGCGCCGGAAGTCATCATCCGCAACGAAAAACGCATGTTGCAGCAGTCGGTCGATGCTTTGTTCGATAACAACCGTTGCAAGCGGCCTGTGCTGGGTTCGAGTAACCGTCCGCTCAAGTCGCTGACCGACATGATCAAGGGCAAGCAGGGCCGGTTCCGCGAAAACCTGCTCGGTAAACGTGTGGACTATTCGGCGCGAAGCGTGATCGTCGTCGGGCCGACTTTGCGTTTGCACCAGTGCGGACTGCCGAAGAAAATCGCGCTCGAACTGTACCAGCCGTTCATTATCCGGCGGCTCAAGGAACTGCAACACGCCGACACGATCAAAAGTGCCAAGAAGATGCTCGAGCGCAAGGACGAGGAAGTATGGGATATCCTCGAAGAGGTGATCC
>WRMR01000288.1 GCA_009776995.1 Planctomycetaceae bacterium
ATAGATATTGGCTCCGTCAATCGGGGCAACAAGACTAATCGACTCGATTCTGCCGTTAAGCAACCTTGTCGCACCCATGACTGTGCCCGCTGGAAGATCGGCGGCATGACCGAATCCCAGCGCATGGCCGATATTGTGCATGGCCACGGTAAACCACGCCCCGCCATAGATATCCTCAACGCCCCAGTTTTCAGACATGTCCATGATCGCAAAACTGCCATACCCCCCCAAGCCAAGTATTCCGCCGGGTGCTGAAGTATAAAAAGGCTCCGAAGAGAATTGGGTGTAGTTGTTGAGGTAATTTTCAGCCCCGGCAACCCTGTTAAGAACAGCCAGGTCACCTGTGGCAATCGTAATGCCTTTGGGATCGACCGTGTTGGTGTCTTCAATAAACTGAACTCCCAGATAACGGGAATAAATCTGGAAAATTTGCCGGGCGAGATTTTTCTGGGCTTCGGTAATCTCGTTGTTGTACAGCTTTCCTGTTGCGTCACGGCCAAGGATGGTTCTGAAGTTGTAATAAATGATCGCCGGGCCATTCGCCGTGTCTTTCAAGCCGTCAATCGCATCGCCAAAGGGGGAATCATTATAATGGCTTTCCACGGTGAGATTGTCGAACCAGATCGGCAGGTTGCGGCTGCCGGTCTCGTCACCGGCACCGGGGTAATCGATCGGATCATATTTCGGCGCAATCTGTCCGTGAATGACGAGACTTTGCGGGGCAGTGAGCGTTGACGTTGTGTTGAAATAACTCTTCAAATCAAATGAGGTGTGAAATGCATCACCCGGATCGGGTGAACTCGGCGCATTCAGGTTCAGAATGGAAGTCTGTGTTTCTTCGTAAGGTGTTCCGACACGCAAACGGGCTGCACCTGCATTACCGTTGAAACCGTTCAATTTATCCAATTCGTTTGCGAAAGTAAGAACCATTTTGCCCGTGGCAGGCGTGTATTCAATTCTCGTCGGCAGGTGAACGATGTCATCCGACGAATCCGCCGTATTGTTGGTTGCGATCAATTGGAACAGTTTGAGATAATTCGCGTCCGTGGTTGTTCCTGTTCCCGACGCATTCAGAGTACCGGGGAAATACAGCGGATCGTTGGCGTTGAAATAAATCTCAATCTGGTTGCGTGCCTGGACGAGCTTGCCGGACGCATCACGGGTAATGGGTTGCGGAACGACTGACACGATTTGTGCCCCGAGGTCAAGTTCAAAGGCAACCATCTGGTCGTCCCGAGCACTTAAATTACCAGCCTGAACATTGAGGTTTTTGATCTGCGAATCAAGGGAGCCATTCAAGCGAATTCCATATTGACCGTCAGGAAGGACCTCCGCAAAGCGGATAATCACTTCATTGCCGACGATGCCTTCACCAAGTGTCTTGGTGCCATTATCGCGGGTGGTAACATCATTCCCATCGCCCTGACTGCCGTTCAGGCCGATCCAACCGATGTTGACGGGAATATCGTCCGCATTACCAAGTATGCCGTCTGGTCCGGCCGTAACGATCTGAATGCCTGAAGCCAAAGTGTCCGGATCAAGTTGCAACCCTTCTTCAAATCGGAGTAACAGAGAATCCGGGGCGATGTGGAACAATTGGTTGGCCGACAGGTCTGAAAAAGGCTGGTTGATATCCTGATTGGCGAAAACCGAATTCAGTTCGGGGCTGTTGATACTCAACAGAATCCTGTCTTCAAATTGTTCCATTTGAAGCTGACGCTTCTGCACCCCTTTATTATTTTTCAAGAATCCCAGGGAAGACAAGCTTGAACTATGTTTACGAAAAGTATTGCCTGAAAGACGACGAATGGAATCCCAGATTCGCATGGTTGATTCTCCAAAAAGTGTAAGGGCGATAAGCGGAAGCTGAAAACAAAAGTTTTTGATTACTGCCACCTAAAAGTGTCATTCTTGGCGAATAACTGATGCTGGAAGGTAGCTGTAACCGGGGAGGGAACTTAATAACAAACGATAAGGAGACTGAATTTCGTGATTTGTTCGAAAAAAAGGAAACGAAATCAACTCAAAATCACTCTATCAACGTAGTAAGATTTGATTGTGTGTGGAAATAAAACGAAATACACCTAAATATCGATTAAAATTGGAAAGTTGTAAAAAAGCAACAGTCTATTTGAAGAATTGCGATAATTCCATTCATTTTTCGTGAACAGTCTGCTGAAATTACCACAGCAATCAAACAAAAATTGTTGGTAAACTATGACGCTCAATGTTTGATTCATTACTTTAAAAAAAGTTCCCTATATTTTTATTTTTCTCTTATTTTACATGAATATTGATCCTAATATCTTTGCTTTCCATGATTTTGCGCCGATTCTGCTTTTGCCAAGCAATTTTTGCGCATTGCCTTGCATGGTTCAATGTTGAGTTGCGTCGGTCAGTTGCAGATTTTTCTTTCTTTTCTTGATTATTAAGACAATACTATTATTAGATTTATGGATGTACAATAGATTATTTTGTATATCACTGTACATTTGGTACGTTCTTTGCTTGTTCTACCTGACAGGTCATCGTGTCGCCGGACTGAACACGGATGTTCAACTTTTGCGCGGCATATCACATTGAATTTCTGAACCAGAAAACAATGTCTTTTGGACTTTACATTTCAGCAGAAGGCGCGCATGCGCAAAATTACCGCCTCGAAACCATCGCGAACAACATCGCCAATGTTGACACGCCGGGTTTCAAACGCGAATTGGCTATGCAACAGGCACGCTATACCAAAGAGACTGAGCTCGGCATCGACCAGGAAGGCTCAGGCACGATGAACGACCTCTCTGGCGGCGTCATCACCATCGGAACGCTGACCGAGTTCCGGCAGGGAAAATCCATCGCATCGGGCAACAAGGAAGACATGGAAATCGTTGGTGAAGGCTTCTTTCTAGTGCAACAAATGCAGACGGGAGAATACTTTCTGACGCGTTCCGGCCAATTCGACATGCTTGATGACGGACGGCTGGTCACGTACAGCGGCCCGACCGAATTTGCCGTCTGCGATGAAAATGAGAACCCCATCACGATCAATCCGAACGAACATTGGGACATTCAGGACGGCAACGCGGCCATCGTGCAGGGCGGTGAAGAGACTCGCGTGGGAATTGTTCTTCCGAACGATTATTTCCAGATGGTCAAGCAGGGCCAAAACATGTTCCGAAGTGAAGCCGGTTACACGCCGAAAGAAGACACTGCCCGACTTGTCAAATCCGGCCATTACGAAGGTTCGGCGGTCGATCCGGCGGCGGAAATGGTCGAGTTGATCGCCACGTCACGAATTATTGAAACAAATGTCAAAATGATGCAACACCAGGACGAAATGACACAATCGCTCATTTCGCAAGTATTGCGTGTTTCTTAGTGGCTAGTGACTAGAATTTTTCCAATCACTCACCCACTAGCCACTTATCTACTAGCCACTCACAACTAGCCACTAGCCACTACCATGTGCTTACAAACACTTTACACCTCCGCAACGGGCATGATCGGGATGGAAACGAAGCTCAATACCGTTGCGCATAATCTGGCAAATATGGAAACGACGGCGTTTAAGAAACAACGCTGTAATTTTGAAGACCTGTTCTATGACCATTTAAAGTACCCGGGATTGCAAGATACAAGCGAAGCATTTACGGCGACCGGAATTTCCATTGGCGTCGGAACCCGTGTGAGCAGTATTCAAACGCAATTCCGCCAGGGATCACACAACGAAACCGGACGAGAACTCGATGTCCTCATCGCCGGAGACGGCTTTTTTCGGGTGCGCGATCCTTTTACCAACGATATTTTATATACCCGGGCGGGCAATTTCTCGCGGGCCGAAGACGGACGGCTCGTCTTGGGGTCTGGGCATACCGGCCGCGCACTCGATCCGGAAATCAACATCCCGGAAGATACCACAACGATCCAGATTCACGATAGCGGCGAAGTGTTTGTGGTTCAGCCGCCTGAATCGATCACGACAAGTGTTGGACGGATTGGATTGGCCACTTTCGTCAACCCGGAAGGTTTGCTCCGCGTGGGTGAAAACCTGTTCGCCGAAACGGACGCATCAGGTCCGCCGATTGAAGGCGAGCCGAGCGAAGACGGCTTCGGCAAGTTGAAACAGAACGCCCTCGAAATGTCAAACGTCGAGCCGGTCACCGAACTGATCGACATGATTACCTCGCAACGTGCCTTCGAGTTGAACAGTAAAGTCACCCAAACCGGCGATGAGATTTTGCAGACGGTGATTAGTATTAAGAGATAGGAAAGGAGTGCAGAGTGCAGAGTGCAGAGTGCAGAGCGATAGGGTCAAACGCCAATAGAGTAGCAGTTGTTGTCTTTGTGTTCTTTGTGAAAACCTTTGTGAACTTCATGGTGAAAAATTTTTACTTAAAAGGTCTCAAATGCTCACACAAAGGTCACAATATTATTGCGTATCGCATTGTTCTCTGCTTTCTGCTCTCTGCTCTCTGCTCTCTGCTCTTGCCGGCGGCGACGATCACGTTTCGTAACGAGACGGTGATGTGCCGGGGAACGTCCGTCACGCTGGGGGATATTGCCACCATCACGCCGGACCGGGACGACGACGTAGCGAATATCGAATTGCTCAAAAGTATCGTGCTGTTTCCGGCACCGATTGCCGGGAAAGACCGCACCATCACCTACCGCGAGGTGTATGACTACCTCAACATGCGGGGTGTTCGTGTCGGACTGCATACCTTTGCCGGGGCAAGCCAGGTGACGGTCACCGCCAAACAGCAAACTCCCTCAAAACAGACAACACCTTCAGCTCCACAATCATCGGCGACAGGCACCAGCGCAGTATTTGTGCGACGCGACGCGACTCCCGGAAACAGCGGTAACGAAGATTTGAGCGACGCGGAGGACGCGGTTCATCACGCGGTTTTGACGTTCCTGAAAGACAGCGTTGACGCCAATGCACCCTGGCGGGTTGATGTCGGCATGACATCAGAAGGACAACGGCAACTAGCGGTGGCAGGCGAAATCATCGGCATTCGTGCGGTCATTGATGAACACCCAAGCCGGCAGTCCACATCGCAGTATGATCCGGCGGAACAGTGGCTCGGACGACAACGGTTTGAATTGCAATGCAGGAACATTCGCCCGGAAACGGGAATGCACCATACATTGCTTGTTGATGTCAACGTGTCACTTCCCAAGGCGGTTGTGGTCACGCGACATGCCGTCCCAAAAGGCAAAATCCTCAGCGCGGCCGACGTCCGTTTGAGTTACCTCGCCGAAGATCAAACGCCGGTCAACGTGACCAAAAGCCGGACGGTCAACGGCGTCACAACGCAACGCGGCCGCGATCCGGAAATCGACCCCGATGTGGCGACACGCATTGACGATGTCATCGGCAAGGCGGTGGTTCGGGGGTTGCAAAACAACGCGACGGTGCTGTTTTCACAGTTGGAAAAGCCGCTGCTGGTCAAACGCTCCGAAGCGGTGACGCTGTATTTGCGAAACGGCGGCATTACGATCAAAATGACCGCCCGGGCGAAAGAAGACGGCCGGGCAGGCGATTTGGTGACCGTCGAATCGCTGACGGACAAGCAGCAGACGAATCTCGCACGGGTCGTCGATTACGGAACGGTGGAAGTGGAGAAAAGGTAGGTGACCGATCTCCGAGCGGTCACGTCGGCGATAGCCGGTAGAAACACCCAAGGAAGAGGATAGATATGCAAAGAATCATATTTCTTAGCGTGGTTTGTTTGATCACATGCGGATACTTGCAGAATTGGACTGCCGCCCAAACGTCAATGATCGGCACGATGCCGACGCAACGGCAGCTTGAAGGGGCGCAGATGACCCTGGGCAGAATGTCGTTTACCGCCCAGCCGATGGAAGCCCCCAGGACCTTCCGCGAACACGATCTCGTGACGGTGATTGTCAATAAGGACTGGCGTTCGACGAGCAAAGGCACCATGGAGCGCAAACGGAAAATGCAATCCGATTACGGCATCACGAAATGGGTCAGCTTCAACGGGCTGTTTGGCATCGGGGCATCCAAATTCGATGACGGTGCCCCGGCACTTGGCGGTAAAATCGACAGCAAGTTCAAAAACGAAGGCACCATGACGCGGCGGGAGCAACTGGAATTCAAGATCACCTGCCAGGTCGAGTCGATTCTGGAAAACGGCGTCCTTTACCTTGAAGGCACGGACAAGGATTTATTGGCGGAAGAAGGCAAAATCATTGAATTGACCGGATATGTCCGCCCCCAGGACATCCAGCCGGACAATACAATCAAGGGCGAGTTGGTCTATCAACGGGAAATCAATGAAATTCCGAGCGGCAGCGTGCAGGACAGCATTCGCCGCAACTGGGGACAGAAACTTGTTGATCGGTACTCACCTTTTTAAGTGCAGAGTGCAGAACGCAGAGAGCAGAGTGCATTTGCGCTCATGGTGACGGGATCATGGCAACGAAATCTTTCACAAAAACGGAAGTGCAATACAAAATGACTTGGCTTGCAAGTGTTCAATCGAAACTGTGCTTTGTGTGTTGCGGCTCAAGGTATTCTGCATTCTGCATTCTGCACTCTGCATTATTCTGCATGATTCTGCATTTCAC
>WRMR01000289.1 GCA_009776995.1 Planctomycetaceae bacterium
AGATCATGGAATTGACAAAAGAATTGTTGGATTTTGCGGCCAAAGTCATGGCGGCTCATAACCGTCGGCTTGACGAGGCGGTCTTGAGCCAGGCATTGAAACCCCTATTTAAGGACAAGGAGCAAGCAATGATTAAAACGATTTTCGACGAAAAATATGATGCAGGTGTCGCCGTCGGGATTGAAAAAGGGATTGAAAAAGGGATTGAAAAAGAACGTAATAATTGGACAACAGATAAAGTTGAAACTTTGTTACGAATACTAACCAAACGCCTAGGCAACGTACCACCCACTCTGCACGACAAGCTATACGCGATCCACCATCTTGACGTGCTTGGCCAGTTGACGGACGTCGCTTTGGACTGCCAAACCCTCGCCGAGTTTGAAGAGGCGTTGAAGTAGCTATGTGTGCCAGTTTCGTGCCGTCAAACACAACACGTTATGCCGCGTAGCGGCCAACTTTGCCACGTCGAAAAACGCTACATTTTCTGCCTTAACCCTATGTTTTATAAAGAGTTAAGGTGATTCTTGGTGGCGGCACATTGTCCAGCTTTCTAATCCGTAGGTTACAGGTTCAAGTCCTGTCGGGCGTGTTTATAACTAGATATCTCATAATGGTTTAGGAGATTTCAAAAAACACTTTCGTGAAACTTGAAGCGTCTTATTTCTTGTACTACTATAAATACAGAAATCAAACACTTACTTTTCACGAAAGGAAGTCTCCCATGCCGCGAAAAAATCTTCCCGGTTATCTCAGGCACAAGCCATCTGGTCAAGCCTATTGTTTGATTAATGGCAAGTTTATCTATCTTGGAAAATTCGGTAGTAAGGCCAGTCGCCAACAGTACGAAGAAGTAATTGCCGAGTACTTGGCCAACGGCAAAAAATTGCCGCCGACCCGCTCGCAGAACGAAATCACTATTCTGGAGTTTGCAATTAGCTACTTGGAGTATGCCAAAGAGTATTACAGCACAAATGCCAGTACGTTTAATCTATGTGAAAATACGATGAAACTACTCGTCAAGCATTACGGGAATCATAACGTATCAGCGTTCAGCCCGTTATCCTTAAAATTTCTTCGAGAAAAATGGATTGACGAACGTCTCCTGATTAAGTGCCTCCATGACCCGCTTTCGCTCATCGCTGAGAAGATACCACTGCTTGTCGATATCCCAAATGTCGAAAATCAAATATCGCCGTTCATCAAGATTTTCACGGTTGGACTGAATACCCGGACCGCAAATCTCGCCCTGTAATGATAAATATTATTTTGGCAGCTTCCGGAATCCTGATATTAATAGTGTTGGTGGTCATCATTGAAGCAATTAATCCGCCTGACCTGCCACCTAAATTTTAAAAACCAATAATTACAGAACCTAATCGATAAAAATTTATTTATATAGTCATAAGTCATTAAATTTCAACAGGATAGGTTCTTTCAACAAAATTCAAAAAGCTCTGGGTGTCGCAATGGCAAGAGCTTTTTTGATATCCGTTATGTAAATATTTATGTCCGCAGAACTTCCAGAATTGGATCCCGAATATCTTAATCACATCGACGATCTTGAAGTTGAACGACAAGAACGCCGAATGCAATATATTCAACGGGAACGCGCGGCCTGTATTGGCGTCAAAGAACGTTTCGGTCACGAGCACGTTATCGCTCCGCGCCGGAACGGTCGCCGGACGTGTGAGCGCGGTATCGTTGTTGGTGCCGTAATTCGCCGTTGCAATCTGGCGCGACACCGGATCGAACCACGACGCTGTGAATTGATAACGCCCCTTCGGCGCGGCGGCGATCTTGAGTTCGCCCGTGCCAGCCTGCGCGACCATCCCGACAATCTCAACGGGCTTGTGAAAGCTGACTTTCAGTTGAGACGGCCCATGGGCACTGATTGCGTGCCAACGAGCAAATTCTTTGGGAAGAAAGACCTTCAATTCGTCATAACCCAAATCATTTCCTTCGCCGACTTGACCGTATCCGACTTGATGTTCATGAATAATGTACATTTCTTTTCCCTCGCAGGAATGCAAATTCAAAAATTGTTTCGTCACCACTTTTCCAAAGGACAGTGTTCCGTTTGCATGGCAATTTTGTTGAGCGGGGCAATGACCGATTCATTGACCCGGCAGCCGCAATGACGGCATGTTGAAACTCTTTCATCAAACGCTTCACATGGGAGGCAATGGCGAACATCTGGTGCGAGGAACCGGAGGCAAAACCACAAAAGACGGTCACAATCACGATCTCGCCGGAGACGACTTACATCACCGAGCCGCTGCTGCCCGACGGCCGCGTCGATTATTACGGGGCCATCAACCGCCGGCTGTCGGAAGGGGTGACGTGCGAAAACAATATTTTTGCGGGCATTTTCTCGCTGATTCCCGGTGAGGAATATGCTCTTATTGAGGCTCTGCATGAGGGACGGGAAAATGACCCTGATCTCAAGTCACGGTTTGAATCAAATACGAAGTTTCGGCAAAAATATTTCCAAATGCTTGGCCTGGATGCCGCTCCGGATTTGTTATCATTGCAGAAACTTGATCCGACCGGAAGTTTTGGGGCGGCCAATATTGACCTGTATCAACAATTGCTCAAATTTTATCCCAAAGATGAGATTGACGCCAAACTCGAAGCACAAAAAAACGAGGAAGCGGGATACTACCGTAATCAACACAAGGAAGGCAAACTCGACGATGAGCAACTGGCGGAAAATCTCAAGTCGCTCGAAACGGAAAAGTTTAGTAATAGTAAATGTCACTATTTGATTAATAATGAGTATTATTACGATGCGATGCAACGGATTTTCACGGAAGAAGAATGCCCCCTCGTTACCCGCACCCACAGGCCAGGAGTTTTATCATTATTCTGCACAAAGAGTGAACCGGTCATCGTACCATCCGAACCGCGACAAATCATCAGAGCCACGATGGTCACGGAGCGGTTGCCGTGTGGGAAACCTTTCCCGGCCCGAACGCTCCATAACTGTCGCGGCTCTGATTTGCTCCGTGACAATGCACATTCTTTGCACTCACCGGCACTTTTTGTCAACGAATATCGTACTCGCTTGTCGTGACGCGGGTTCTGTGTAAAATAATCGCTTTCGTTTCCATCTTGATATGATTTCTCACAGAGGCACAAAGATACGGAGGTTTCGGCGGACACGGTGTTGACCGCCTTGCAATATCTCTGTGTCTCCGCGCATCTGTGTGAAAGAAAACCCCAAAGCTTACGATGGCCAAAAAAGTAACCTACAAAGACGCAGGGGTTGACCTTGATGTTTACGCCGAATCAATGTCCCGGCTTCCCAAGCTGGCCACCTCAACGTTTACGCCGGGCGTGATGCGGCTGGATGGCGGTTTTGCCGGACTGTTCCGTCTGCAACAGGATGGCAAAAAGTATGACGACCCCGTGTTGGTCAGTTGCACCGATGGCGTTGGCACGAAATTGAAACTCGCCTGCGCCGCCGGGAAGCACGACACGGTCGGCATTGATCTGGTCGCAATGTGTGCCAATGACGCGATTTGTTGCGGAGCTAAGCCGCTGTTTTTTCTCGATTACGTCGCCATGCCGAAAGATGATCCCGACCTGCTTGAGGCGATTGTCTCCGGTATTGCCGCCGGTTGCAGGGAAAGCGGTGCGGCACTCATCGGCGGTGAAACGGCCATCATGCCCGACCTGTATCGGCCAGGTGAATACGATCTCGCCGGTTTTTGTGTCGGCGTCACCGAGCGAACACGCATCATTGACGGCAAAGCCATTCAGCCCGGCGATCGGCTGATCGGCATTGCGTCCAGCGGTCTGCACTCAAACGGTTTCAGTCTGGCGCGAAAGGCGGTTGAAATCGCAGGTCTCAAGGGGACCGACGTCATTGCGGAACTTGGCCGCACCGTATTTGACGTATTGTTGGAACCGACACGCATTTACGTCACGCCGGTGTTGGCTTTGCTCGAAAAATTCGGTGCCAACAAGGGCATCCGGGGCATCGCGCACATCACCGGCGGCGGACTGGCGGAAAATCTCGGACGCATTCTTCCGCAGGACATCCAGGCGGTCATTACCCCCGACACGTGGGACGTTCCAAAAGTATTTGACTGGTTGCAAAAGATCGGCAACATCGACAAAAAGGAGATGGCCCGCGTGTTCAATATGGGAATCGGCCTCGTACTGGTCGTTCGTCCCGATTGTTTCGATGCCATTCGCAACATGCTCGACACTCTCGAACTGGGAAATTTTGACCTCGGCTTAATCGTACAGAAATAAAATCCTTTTTTTATGATTGCCCTGCTCACCCGGACATCGTAATTCTCCCGATCCTTGTATATTTTCGCTATTTTGCTTATAGTATGCCATTTTTTATGGTATTTATGTTGAATCGAAACTTAGTAGTAATTTTCTGTGTTTATTCGTGCCAAACAAATTGCTAATTTTAGCGTAATGTCTATAATCAATTAAGTGTTAGGATGATTTGAATTGTGATTGCAGGAAAACGTTGCGAAAAATCACGTAACCATATCAAAATAGAAGAGTTAAGGAATGCCTTACGAACGATTTACCGACCGTGCCCGGAAGGTGATGCAATTGGCCAACCAGGAAGCGCAACGCTTTAACCACGAATACATCGGGACGGAGCACATTTTGCTCGGCTTGGTGAAGGAGGGTAGCGGTGTGGCGGCCAATGTGCTGAAAAATATGGACATCGACCTGCGGAAAATCCGGCAGGAGGTCGAGAAACTGGTACGAAGCGGCCCCGATCTTGTGACGATGGGACGTTTGCCGCAGACGCCGCGCGCGAAAAAAGTTGTCGAATATTCCATGGAAGAGGCACGCAGTCTCAACCACAACTATGTGGGAACGGAGCACATTCTTTTGGGGCTTTTGCGCGAACAGGAAGGTGTTGCCGCACAAGTTCTTATGAATCTTGGCCTGAAACTCGATGAAGTCCGCAGGGAAGTTCTCAACCTGTTGGGACACGGGCTCGATTCGATGGACAATGGCGAACGTTCCGGCAATGAGGCGTACAGTAGCGTCGGGATGGGCGGAATGCCGGAAGAGGGCGGTCGAAAACCAGGCGGAAAATCAAAGACTCCGGCTCTCGACAGTTTCGGTCGTGACTTGACAGAATTGGCCCGCCAAAAGAAACTCGACCCGGTGATCGGTCGCGACAACGAAATTGAGCGGACGATGCAGATTTTGAGTCGCCGTACAAAAAACAATCCAGTATTGCTCGGTGAGGCAGGCGTCGGCAAGACGGCCATCGTCGAGGGTTTTGCGCAGCGGATCGTCGAAGGTAACGTACCGGAATTATTACTTGACCGGCGGATTGTCGTACTTGATTTGGCGATGATGGTTGCCGGAACGAAATACCGCGGCCAGTTTGAGGAACGCATCAAAGCCCTTATGAACGAAGTGCAACGGGTCAAAAACACGATTCTGTTTATCGACGAGTTGCACACGCTTGTTGGTGCCGGTGGTGCTGAAGGGGCGATTGACGCCTCGAATGTGCTGAAGCCCGCCCTTTCACGCGGTGAAATTCAATGTATCGGTGCGACAACGCTTGACGAGTACCGCAAGTACATCGAAAAGGACAGTGCGCTGGAGCGGCGATTCCAAATCGTCATGGTCGAGCCGTCAAATTCCGATGAAACCGTGCAAATTCTCAAAGGCTTGCGTGAACGCTACGAAAAACACCACAAAGTCACCATCACCGACGACGCCCTGCTTGCGGCGGTCGAGTTGTCGAACCGCTATATTACGGCACGTTGTCTCCCGGACAAGGCGATTGACGTCATCGATGAAGCCGGTGCCCGTGTGCATTTGCGGAGCATGACCCGTCCGCCGGATATGGCTGACATTGATCGGCAAATCGAACAACTCAACAACGAAAAAGAGGATGCCGTCGCGTCACAGGACTTTGAAAAGGCCGCCGCACTTCGCGATCAGTCGGAAAAACTCAAAAAGAAAAAGCAGGACGTTCAAAAAGACTGGCGAGAACGCTCGCAACACAGCGGTGGTACGGTTGATGAGCATGTCATTGCCGAAGTCATCTCGAAAATGACCGGCATTCCGCTGACCCGCGTGTCAACGGAGGATTCCAAGCGGCTCATGCGCATGGAAGACGAACTGCACAGGAAGGTCATCAGCCAGAACGAGGCCATCAGTGCCGTTTCGCGAGTCATTCGCCGAAGTCGCAGCGGTTTGCAGGACCCGAAACGCCCGATCGGAAGTTTCATTTTCGCCGGGCCGACCGGGGTTGGGAAGACCTTGCTGGCCAAGGCCTTGGCCGAATTCATGTTCGGCGACGAAGATGCCCTGGTGCAAGTGGACATGAGTGAGTACATGGAAAAACACAGCGTCAGCCGATTGGTCGGTGCCCCTCCGGGTTACGTCGGTTTCGAGGAAGGCGGCCAGTTGACCGAGAAAATCCGGCGGCGGCCTTATGCGGTGGTGTTGTTCGACGAAATCGAAAAGGCGCACCCCGACGTGTTCAACATGCTCTTGCAGATGCTCGAAGAAGGCCGCCTGACCGACAGTTTCGGACGCCATGTTGACTTCCGCAATACCGTGTTGATTATGACGACCAACG
>WRMR01000290.1 GCA_009776995.1 Planctomycetaceae bacterium
GTCATTATACTACGATTCGTCTCGCAGTGTCAAGAGGGAAAACGAAAAAAATATCAGTTTGACATCTTGACGCAGGATTATCATTGTGATACTATGGACGACATAAGTAGTCACTGCGACGTTTCTTGTCATTTGCAAGAATGGCAACCGGAACGTTCAAAAACAGCATCCGGAAATGTAAGTGACTGGTTAATATGGGGTTGGATTAACACGCAGGAATTTTATCATGGAAAATAACGAGAAAAGCACTCAAATCAGTCCGTCGGAATGGGAAGTGATGCGTGTGCTTTGGAACGCCGAACGACCGTTGGCCGCAGCTGAGGTGCGCGAGGCACTGGCGGAGGTTTCGCCGTGGAGCATCAAGACGGTGCGGACCTTTCTCACGCGGCTGGTTGCGAAAAACGCTGTTGACGCAACCCGGCAGAAGGTCGCCGGTTACGAATTGCTGCATTACCGCCCGCTGGTCACTGAAGAGGAAACGATCCGCTTGGAGCGGCAGAATTTTCTCGCACGGTTTTTCGGCGGCACGGTGCAGTCGATGCTGGCCTCGTGCATCCGCTCCGGCGACATCTCGCGTGAGGAACTGGAACAAATCCGCCGGTTGATCGAAGAGGAAAACACAACGGGACAGGGTGATCACGGAAGTAGGGCGGTCACGGCGTGACCGCCCTACCAGATACCAAACAACCCGCAAAAGGAGAACCATAACCATGTTTGACAACCTGTCCCCGATTTTTTATTTGGTGGTTCTGCAATCGTGCAAGGCCGGGCTGGTCATCAGTGCGATTCTGGTGTTTCACGCCCTGGCGGGCAAACGGCTGTCGCCTGTGACGCGCCATGCGACTTGGTTGCTTGTGCCGTTGTCGCTGCTGCTTTGCGTGTCGGTGCCGTCGCCGCTGAGCGTGTGGAACGCTGCGCGAAGTTGGGAGTTGGGAGTGAGGAGTGAGAAGTTGAATGAGACGGAGATGCTTAATCAATATGAACCGGAGATGAAGTACAGCGCAATCCCTGGATTGAGAACGGAAAGTTTGGAATCGTCCGTTGTTGTCAGTTCGCAAAATTCAGCAACGTGCGAAATGCAAGGAACAGTAGCGAACACAGTGCAAGGAACAGCATCCGGAAACGAAGTGAGCGTAGCGAACGGAGTGACCGGTTCGGAGCGTGAAAAGCCCAAAACCGGTCACTCCGTTCGGTCACTTTGTGACCTCTCTGCGTTCCCGGCTGCTGTTTCTTGGCTCCAAGCTACTGTTGCATTTTCGGCTGCCGTTACTTGGATTATCGGTTGTCTTGTCATGGCAATCGTTTTCCTGTGGCAGATATTGATGTGTCACGGGTGGCTGAAACGCGGCAGGCCGATCACCAGCGAACGCGTACTGCTGATCTTCTCGCAATGCGTGCGGCGGATGAACGTCAGGACCTGGCTGGTCGTGGCGGAGAGTTCCGCCGTGTCCGGGCCGTTCCTCATGGGCGTGTTGCGGCCGACGCTCCTGCTGCCGGAAAAAATGGTCCGCGACGCAACCGATGAACAACTGCTTACGGTGTTCCTGCACGAGCTGGCACACCTGAAACGCTGGGACATCTGGACGAGTTGGCTGATGACCTGCCTGTTGATCGTGCATTGGTTCAACCCGCTTTTATGGCTTGCTGTCCGCCGGATGAACGCCGACCGCGAGGAAGCCTGCGACGCGCTGGCACTCGCCCGGCTCGACCCCGGACAACGGAAAAATTATGGGATTTCGCTCGTGGACATCACGGCGCAATTTCAATCGCCGGCCCGAACGCCGGGTCTGGCCGGCATTTCAGAAGACGGCAAAATTTTAACCAGGAGAATCGAAATGATACGACAAACTGGAACATGGAAACCGCGCTGGACACTGCTCGCCGCCCTGTTCGCCCTGCTGCTCGGCGCGGTCACACTCACCGATGCGCAACAGCCCTCCAAGCCGGGCAACATCGTCGTCAACGGCGTCGAATACACGCCGGTGGTGAAAGAGGAAGTGCCGCAAATGGAGGAACCAAGTATTCAACAACTGGAAATCAACCCGAAATGGGCAGCCATTCTTGGGAATTACTGGAGTACGCAAGATGACAGGCAAATCCGTTTGATTATCCAACTGGCAACGAAAAAAGTACCACTTGAGCAAATGATGCCCCGGCGGGCAGTTGTGCTGTGGCCGAAAGGTTCTTATGGACTGTCTCTGTATTTTCAAGTCATGTTTCATTACCAAAATGGAATTTACACTGGCGAATTGAAATCTGTGGATGATGACAAACTGACGATTGAACTGACGCAATATTTTGTCACCAACAAAGAAGAAAAACCTGTGCCGGAAGCACTGCAAAATATGACACTCACGGTCATTCGTGACGGTGACAATCATATCATTGCGCTCGATATTCCGAAAAGCGAGGCATGGGACGCGATAAGGCTGAAGAAAGATAGCTCTTTTTCATCCTCTATCACCACATTGGAAGCCGTCCCTCACGGCGATTTCCGGTCAAGGAAAATGCTTGGACCTGTTGGTTTGCCCGGCGAATACGATGAACCAAACGTTTATCCGATTGTAAACCCATTCACTCCCTTCGCTTCTGTTTTCACCGGCTCCGAAGGGGAACGAAAAATCACGTTTGAATTTCACTGGCGACACTTTTCGGACGGTCCTCAAATGAAGTGTGCAGGAGATATCGAACTTGTCACCCATTCTCCTTGTGTGCGAATTTACGAAGGGGGATTCGAAGGGGACTGGAAGAGCGGTGAAAAGGAACGGCTTTTCTATGCCGACGTCAAATTCATCAATAACAATGAACTTGAAATGCGCGTTGCTTTTTCGCACGATGGTATCAACGAGAAACCTGCACCGGACGCCCTGAAAAATCTCACGGCCAGGATCATCCGCGACGGTGATAACATCTCGCTTGAAATTCCTGCAAACGGCGAGTGGGACGCAGTCAAGGTAACGAAGGTGAAAGAGGGATCACAGCAATATCCTGAGCAGCGTCTCCGCACCTCTCCCTACCAAACAAATCCAGGGAAAACATTGGCGATTTATCCGATCATGTATGACTCTTGTGAAGCGGCCATGAAGATATTGAAACCGCTTTTGCCGAATGTCCAGTTCAAGCAAGATCGATTGACAAATTCACTTGTAGTTCTGGCAACGTCTGAAGAGCATGAACTGATCAAAAAGACCTTGGACGAGTGGGAACAACAGACTCAAAATGATGAAAAGAAGATTATAATGGCTTATATCATCAAAAACGCCGATCCCGAGACGGTGCTGGCGGTGATGAAGACGGTGTTTGCCGAAACCCCGGATGTCCGCCTGGCACTTGACCCGAAAACGAACCACCTGGTCGTCTTGTGCAACAAATCCGTTCGTGACAAAGTTCACGACAAAGTCGTGGAAATCCTGAAAGAGATGGACAGGCAGGAAGAGTAACCTTTCCGGCGAATGCACAGGGCGATCACGGTGTGACCGCCCTGCCTTGAAACGCCGTATCCCAACTTTCATTTTTCACAAGGCATTCGTCCCTCACCCCTTATTCACGTTTTTGCCGTCTCATTGTACGCCATAATTTTGCCGACGAGCCGGGCAGCGAGATATTCGGTAATCACATTGCCATTTTGGTACGGTGCCGTTTCGACGACATCGGCACCGATTACGTTTTTGGCACGGGAAACCTCATACAAAATCGCGGTCGCCAGACGCCAGGTCATGCCGCCGGGTTCAGGCGTACCGGTCGCCGGGGCAATGGCCGGGTCAAACGCGTCAATATCGAACGTAATATAAATCGTGTCGGTCAGGCGGTCGAGGATACTTTCCATTGCTTTTCGCAACCCTGCTTCCGTTTCGAGCATGGGAACGGTGATCAAACTGGCAATCTGCGCCGGGCATTCCTGCAATTCTTCGGCACTGTAGCTACGGACTCCGACTTGGGTTAAGTGCGGCGTGATTTCAAGCACGCGGCGCATCGCCGAAGCATGGGAATATTTCCCGCCGGTAAATTCATCCCGCAAATCAGCGTGGGCGTCAAATTGCAGAACGCTCAGATTTGTGTAACACTCGGATGCTGCCCGAACGATGGGGGGCGTAATACTATGTTCTCCGCCAAGAAAGATGGGAAACCTACCCGACTGGAAAAATGGGCGAGCAGCGTCGTAAATACGTACCATCTGTTCGGCGGGCGTGTTGGCGGAAGGTATGGGCGAATGTGTCGCAATTCCGGCACGCCAATATTCGTTTTGCAGTTCCTCGTCAATGTGTTCCATCTGGTCGGATACATCGAGAATGGCGTCCGGCCCGTTTGCCGTCCCATGCATAAAGCAAACCGTTCCCTCATAAGGGATTGGCACAATGTGAAATCGTGCGGTTTTCGGATCGCAAAACTTCGGCGGAAGATTAAAAAACGTTTTTTTATTCATGTTTTCATGGACAAATTACGTATTCTTTGTATTTGCCTTAATCCGAATGACGCAATCTCCCAGTTGCGTACCGGAAAATTGTGCAATAAAGGAGCATTTCGCCTTGAACAGATAGGCAACTGTCTGAGGAAGTTGGATGTTATCATAACAGATAAGCGTTTCGTAATTCCCAAGCCCCTTGGAAATGATCAGGTCGGCCTCATGGAAAACGGCCATAAACTCTTGTGAACATTGCTCTAAAACCGTACCCATACCGTCATTTCCATTGGTGATGACGGGGACAATTTCAGTCAGCCCAACCTGCCTGGCATCGTCTATCATTGCGTCATTGATCACAGGCATCCCGCGAACGCAAGCAACAATATCTTTCGGCAACATCTGTTCGATCAACAACCGGTCGCAAACGATTTCACCGGCATTGTCCGTCAGATAAAGAATTTTGCTTGCATTTTCTATGTTCTTCCGCAACCCGTTGACATCACCATTGATCGGCTGACTGAGTGCCTGTTCAATCGCCGTGTCAACATCACTGGGTTCCAGATTGGCGCGGATTGCAAAATCGATGGCGTTTCCGGCAATGGCCAGCCGCACCGCCGTGTCGAACGGGTCGCTCGACGCGGTGATCAGATCGCGAAAATGGTCGATTCGCGAGAACATCAGCTCGTTAAATGTTTGCTTGACCTTGAGATAGGGATCAGGGTTGTTCGTCAGGGCGCGGATCGTGCGGTGGACTTGTTGCCCGATCACCGGTGGAGGCGTTTGAAACCCCATTTCCAGTACGAGATTCATCACTTTGCGGATCACCTCTTCGTGGATTTTCGCGTCCGGCGTCGCAAATCGCGCCGCTTCAAGTGATTGGCGCATCAGGCAGAGTGAACAGTCGATGGAGGATGGCATTTTATTTGTACTAAATTCTTTGTTGAATTGGGGGAAAATCTGAAGTGTGTTATTGTATCAGAGAAAAGGGTTTCGACGATGTGACCTCACGACTTGGAATGGAGTTTTTGCTCTGGCGTCAAAAAGCAAATTCTGCTATGATTTCGGCGCGCCTTTTCTTGGTATTTTTTCACGAGAAATATGCGGAAAGACGGAATACACGGAATATTTTATACTGGTTGTATTGGTTTTGAAATTTCGGGAGATATTCATTTGTTTTTTTGCTTTGATTGCAGTTACGGTTATGTCGGGCTGCAACCTGATACGGCCGCGCGCTCAAAAAATCGATAAGGTTGGTGAAAGCCGTGATCTCTTGCGCGAGGGAGTACTGCTCCAGGAACACGGTGATTACTCACAGGCAGAAAACCGTTTGGCCGAGGCGATTGCACTGAACGAAAAGGATGTGGAAATCCGCCGCAGTTATGCCGAAACACTTTGGCGTACAGGAAAAAAGCAGGAATCCATCGAGCAACTCTCGGAAGCACTGACCCTGGCGGGAAAACCGGACACGCGGATTTTGCTTTCGCTTTCCGAAAAATGTTACGACTTGGGCTACATTGACGAAGCATTGGCATGTGCGGAAAAAGCGATTGACAGTGCCGACGCCCAATGGGCCTCGCCTGAATCACCGGAAAACCGCTCGTTGCTCTCCTGGGCTTGGGTGATTCGTGCGCGTGTGCATTGGCGGAACAAGGAGTTGTATGCGGCATTGAACGATTATCACAAGGCAATTTCGCTTTGTCCGAAAAACCCGGATTTGCTTTCCGAATTGGCAACCCTGCAAATGGAAATGGAGAAACCGGAACTCGCCCTGGCCACCTGGCACAGCGTCAGCCGATTGGGACCGCTCGACCAGGAACCGCAACAGGTTGTGTTCGGACGTGGTGAAGTCTATATGGCCATGCGGCAATATCATCTTGCCTGCGATCAGTTTGAATTGGCCAACAAGCGCTGGCCGGAGGACATCAGAACCTACTGTCGGCTGGCGGAAGCACAACTGGCTTGCGGCCGGACAAAAGAAGCGGCAACGATTGCACAGCGTGCCATGACCATTGCCCCGCAAAACCCGGTTTGCCTGGCCTTGCACGAGCAAGTGCAAATTGCCTTGGGACAACAGCAGATAAGGTAATGCAGAATGCAGAATGAAGAATGCAGAATAAAGAATGGCAGCCGTGAGCGTAACGAAGCGAAGCGACCGGATTCAAGGTGGGTGACCGAT
>WRMR01000291.1 GCA_009776995.1 Planctomycetaceae bacterium
CATTATGCAGGCGGTTTTTCGCCCGGATGTTGCCGAACGGATACTGAAAATATACCAGAAGATCAAACACAAACTGGACGACCCGCATTACCGTGACCGTTGGCTAAAAATCTTGCGATACGCAATGACCAGTTCGAAGTATATTACCCGAAACGATTTAGACGAGGTGACCAATCAAATGAGCGATACAGATGTTGCTACTATTTCGCCTTTGTACCAGGAACTGTTTACAGAAGGCAAAATCGAAGGTATGGCCGAAGGCGAGGCGAATTCGATTATCCGAATACTAACCAGAAAATTCGGCGAAGTACCGCCCACGATGCAAGACAGGTTGTACGCCATCCATGACCTTGATGTGCTTGGCCAACTGACCGATGTCGCTTTGGACTGCCAGTCGCTCGATGAGTTTGAAGAGGCTTTAGGCAAGTAAACCGGAAGTGTGATGCGATTTTAGAACTCAGCAAAAATCAGTGGTGCGATCTCTCAATGCCGTGACGGTCACGGAGTGGTTATTCCGCGTGAACTCTCTTGCGGCACCGATTGAAATGTTCACGTTATTATTGCGCGACTCCCGGGTGCTCCCTATGAAGAAATTTGATTTGACCATTCCTGATTCCACCTTGTTGTACAAGCGGACGAAACCATTGGACAACGCCATGATGAACCATAAATCCATTCATATTCCTCTTTTGTTGTTTCTCGTTCATCACGTTTCTTTAACTACTCATGTGATTGCGGAAGAACAAGTTGTTTCCGTGCAATTATCCGAATCCCATTCCAACGGCAATGGAAACACCGAGGAAGAGGATGGTTTTTCAATGATCAATGTTCGGTCGCATCTTGAGTTGTTGAAACGCATTCACGAATACATGCCAGTGGAAAATGATGATCGAAAAGGACTCTATAGCATTAATTACGATTGGGTCAGACCGATTTGCCGTGAAATTTGCGAGGCTGGGATTGATGCGTTACCCGTTTTGATTGATTATCTGAACTGTGGTGAGTATTTGTACCAATGTATCCCGGGAGGAAGTGATGGCAGTCTTGTTCCCCGTACTCTGGGTTTTGAAGCCCGCAACATGTTCAAACGAATCGCTGATCCAAAAGAAGCGTTAGGTTATGGGGGATTTCTGTCTCTCACTTCTTCTCCCCCAGCTTTCATCCCTCCTTTCTTTATGGAACACGACATCAACGAATGGTGGAAAAGTAACTCCGATAAAGCACTACTGGAAATACAAAAGGACATTGTCCAGTGGTATATTCAGGAATTAAATGCGCTCAATTGGGAGAGCGAAGAGGACAGGGATTTTTATATGCTTCCCATGCTGGAACTTCAAAAGCAACTTCCAGTTGCGGTTTGGCATTACAGTCCGCCTCACATTTTTTATAGAGATGTATCACGATCAACCATGAATGAGGAGAGTGACAGTTGTAGTGCAGACGATTTTGCCGAAGCCGACGTTCGGTGTTGCGGCCCCGGTTCGTCAGACGAAGTACAGCGAACACGTTTTGGCAGCGCAGGAAATTGACCTGCCTGGCCATGTCAAGACGATGGAGTATGACATGCTGGGGCGCATGACGGCGAAGGCCGATGCGTTGAGCGGATGTATCACTGTGTGACGGTTTTTGTTTTTTGCATTGATTGTTTTCTTTTTTGTGGTAAATTTGTGGTTTAGGGGTTGCGCAATAATCACATGAACATTTCAATCGGAGTCGCGAAAGCGGAATGGCCGTCCCGTGACCGTTGCGGCTCTGATTGATCGAACAACTTATTTTTGCGTGAATTCTAACTTTTCACTCCCAACCGCTGTTTCCAACTCCAAGGTATTCCTCCATGCAAGCTATCGTTTATCATGCTCCCGGCGACATTCGCGTTGACGAAATTCCGAAACCCGTATGCGGGCCGGGCGAACTGTTGGTGCGAGTCGATGCGTGTGCCGTCTGCGGGACGGATTTGAAAAGCCGTCAGCACGGGAACCCCCGCATCAAAGCCCCGCTCGTCATGGGACACGAGTTCACCGGCGTCATTGAGACCGTGTCGCCTGATGCGGTCGGCGGTTTTCTGCCCGGCGACCGTATTGTTATGGCAACCAGCGTTTCGTGCGGCCAGTGTTATTATTGCCGCCGCAACTGGCGCAACCTGTGCGAAAGCCTTGCCCCGATGGGCTTTTCCTATCCCGGCGGCATGGCGGAATACGTCGCGATTCCCGCACTCGCACTGCAAGGCGGACACGTCATCAAGGTTCTGCCGCATGTTGACGCGAAGTGTGCCGCTCTGGCCGAGCCGGTCAGTTGTGCCGTCAACAGTGTTCGGCAGTGCGATATTCAGCAAGGCGACACGGTGCTGGTCATGGGTGCCGGCCCGATGGGGTTACTCAACGCACTTGTGGCCCGTGCCGCCGGAGCTTCGACGATTCTGCTGTCCGAACCCAATCCGTTGCGGCGAAAACAGGCGGCGCAATTCGATCTCGACCGCATCCTTGACCCTGAAACAGACGACATGACCCAAATCATCCGCGACGCCACCGACGGACGCGGAGCGGATGTCGTCATCGTCGCGGCACCCGCCGTCGCACCGCAGGAACAGGCGATTTCACTCGTCCGGCGTCACGGAACGGTTTGCCTTTTCGCGTCGTTGCCCGTCGGCAACAACATGCTCACCATCGACAGCCGCACGTTACATTACGGCGAAATCCGAATGATCGGCAGCAGCGACTCAACGCCGGAACACGTCCGCGAGGCCGTCACAATGATCGCCTCGCAACAAATCCCGGCGGAAAGAATCGCATCGCATTGCCTGCCGCTCAACCAAATCGAACAGGCATTCGACCTCATGACCGGCGGCGCAGCCCTCCGTGTCGTGTTGATGTGTTCTTAAGAGCCGCGCAATAATCACGTGAACAGTTCCATCAGAGCAACGAGAGTGATCGAGCAGAATGACCGCTCCGCTACCGTCGCGACTCGGAATGATCAAACAACTTGTTTCTGCGCAAGCCCTTAGCTTGATTCAGCGTTTCATTCGTCATCTTTGGAATGGCGTACTGATCCAGGCGAAATGATTCGTTCCACAAACTCAGGCCAATGACAAAAAAAGCACAACGATTTTATCCGTAATCGTGCGGGTGAACCATGAGCGGGTGAACCATGAGCGGGTGAACCATGAGCGGGTGAACCATGATTAAGACAGGATGCCAGGATTTTCAGTGTGGATTGGATACTCCTTTTGCCTTCAATTCCTAATCATCCTTTCATCCTTCGTATATCCAAGCGTTTCTTTGCTCTGAATCGGAACGTGTGGCGCAGTGCTTTCGCAAAAACTTTCATCCAAAACCAACGTGGTAGCGATGGTTTGACACTTCAAAAAATCAGCAAAATTCCACGAATTTTCCCCTTGACAAGATATTGAGATGTAATTATATTGAAGATAGTATGTTGTCCTGTCCTATATTATATTGTAAAATTTTGCATGTTCGCATGGAAATGGGATTTTTCCTCGAAAACCTCATCATTATTGTAACATGTATTTTTAGACGTTTCGCGTATGACCAGTCCACTCATCATCAGTCAACAGTTACCCAATTACGGTGCGGAAGATGTTTTACGACAGGAATTAATCAATCATCTCTTGAAAGGTGATTATTCCGTCGGGGATCGTTTTCTTTCTGATCGCGAAATTTCCCAAGCGGCTCGCAAAAGCCGGCCAACCGTCCGGCGTGTGCTGGACCGGATGCAATTGGAAGGTTGGATCGACCGTCGTGTGGGAGTCGGCACCTTTGTTGGCTCCCGGTTAGTGTCGGTTGGAAGAAATACCGTTCATTTGCCGAAGCAATCCCCTTCCAGTTATCAGTTTGCCATCGTCAATGCCAATCCGGAAAGTTCCTTCTCATGGGGAATTCGGGACTGGTACACCGACATCATTGAAGGGTTTCACAAGCAGGCTTTTCACGAAACGATTGTCCTGGAGCATCTCCCGTCCGATTGCCGGAAACCCGGAATCCTGGCGGAACGACTCGAACGTAACCCACCGCATCTGATTTTCTGTATCGGCCCGCCAATGGACCATTTCATCGTTGTGGCGGAAGCAAAACGCTTCGGAATCCCCTGTATTCTCGTTGGAACCCGCTCGCCGGAACTGGGAATTCCCGTCGTTTGTGACGATGGAGCGGCTGCAAGCAAAATGGGCGTCGAATATCTCTACGAACGCGGCCATCGGCGAATCGCTTTCGTGCAATTTCTTTCCGGCATGTTGGGATGGTGGAACATTGATCGGTATCAGGGTTATTTAGCAGGTTTGAAGCATTGCGGACTTAAAGAGCGTCGCGAGTTGACGTTATGGTTGCCACAGTTTCAACATCAACTCGACGCAAACCTGTTCGAACTGATTCCCGCATTCCTGCGGGAGGAAAAACCGACGGCTGTTATCCTCGGCTGTAGTGCCGTGGCCATGTTGATGCAGCGGGCGATTTTAACGAACGAATTTCGTATCCCTGAAGACGTTTCACTTTTCGTCCTTGACCAAGCCGAGAGCGTCAAGCCGTGGCTCGGCGGTGTGGAACCCACAACATTACAGTTTCCGTTGTTCGAAATTGGGGTTACTCTCGCGGATTACGGGAAAAAAATGATCACAGGCGAAACGGTGCCGATGCAAACGTTAATCCCCGGTATGATCATTGAGGGAGAAAGTGTACGTCAAATTGAAACGGATGCGGTCCCCTTTGCTCTTTCAGAAAAGAAGACAGACCACGTGGTACAGTATGGATAGTTTTTCAAATATTTTTCAATTTTTCAGAACCCTACAGTGAGGTAAAAAAATGTTGAAACTTGTATTAAACCGCACCCTGTTCATCCGGGAAGGCGCAAGAAAGGGAAAATCCAATCGACTGGCGTTCACTCTGGTCGAACTTCTTGTCGTCATCGCGATCATCGGTATCTTGATCGCTCTCCTACTTCCTGCTGTTCAAGCCGCTCGTGAAGCCGCAAGGCGAATGCAATGCACAAACAACCTCAAGCAGATTGCACTTGGCTTGCATAATTATCACGATGCGCATAAGTCCTTGCCGAACGGAGCCCGTTCGACGAACACCTGGGCGTTCTGTATCTGGCCGTTTATCGAACAGGGCAGTCTATATGCCCAAGTGGATTGGGCTTGGGGCATGAATCAGGGAGAAAACTGGAAACTGGGACAAGCGAAAATTCCCAGTTATCTCTGCCCCTCTGACACTCCAACAAATCCCCCCGAGGGTTGGCCAGGCTTCTTTAATTATATGTGTAACACAGGAAATACCGGTTTCAACGGAGGACCTGGCGGAACGATCGTTTCTTCGACGGCGGATTTCGGGGTTTATGTTTCCGGAACGACCGGAAAGGACTACAGATACGCGCCGTTCACCGTTCATGCCGACGCCGGGCATCCGACGGAAGCCTTCAATTTTTCCCACATGACGGACGGATTGAGCAATACGCTGGGAAATGCGGAAATTCTCACAGGAAAGCCCGGCCCCGGCTTCGATCTCAGTAACATTTCAGCAACAGAGTCGAAGCATGATCTTCGCGGTTATGTATATCATTATTGTGGAACTTATTTTACGACACTCTACACGCCCAATACTTCACAGCCGGATTCTATTTGGGGCGGCTTTGACGGTTATTGTTTTTCGCAGCCGGCAATGCCTTGTGCGGTCAGTTCAGTCGGTTCGTTTATCAGTGCGCGAAGTCGCCATACCGGCGGTGTGAATGCGGCACTGTTGGATGGTTCAGTCAGCTTTTTTTCGAACACAATTTCCTGGGATGTCTGGCAGGCACTCGGAACCGCTCAAGGCGGCGAAAGCATATCCTTTTGATCCTTTTACAGCATAAGAACCGGAACATCCCCCTCATGAAACGAAAAGACGCCATGAAATCCTGCCGTTTTCCATTCCTTGTCGTTTTCATCGCAGTTTGTTCAATCGGCTGTCAACCGTCCCGGCCCAGTCTTATCGGAGTGGTGACATTTGACGGCAAGCCGCTCGACAACGGGACACTCCAATTGATTCCCGACGACAAGAACACCGAAAAAATGCCAACCGGAGCAAGGATTTCGGAGGGAAAATACTCGATTCCCTCCGAACCGGGCATTCCCGAAGGAATCTACACGGTCCGAATCAGTTCCCCGGAACCGGTATTGTTGCCGCCGGGATTTTCGATCAATGCCCCCAATGCGTTGCCGCCGAAACTTGCCGCCCCTGCCGACCGGATTCCCGCCGAATGGAATACGACGAGTACCCACACGATAGAGATCAAAAAGGGACGCAATCAACACAATTTTGCCGTGACATCGGAGTAAAAATCCGTGACGCCATCGCACGAGGTACTAAGGTTTTTCCGGCAAGGATTTTTGGTAGAATTAATATTAATAAGGCGTGGTGGATAATTACGGATTCCGAAAACGATTCAACAATCTTCCCTGGGACGGTTCACTGATCAGAAAGGCGAAAGCCTTGATCTGAAGTTCGAACCGAAGGAATCCCGATGGATTCGTGTTCGCGCACACAAACCGGACGGTCCC
>WRMR01000292.1 GCA_009776995.1 Planctomycetaceae bacterium
CAAATTGGACTCCGTGTACCCGAAATTCCACTTCGATAACGAATGATTATATTTTTAGTCAACTTACAGTTTTAGCCTGGACAAGGCACTAGGGTTTTACAATAATAGGTAAATTAAAAGGAGAGAGAGATGAGACGCAGAGGTTTTATAGCAAGCATTTTTGCAACAGTATTTTCCTTCTAATTTTTCTGGAAATCGCAAAATCAATCCATAGCAACTACCCCAGTTCAATTTGATTCTGATATGGATAAATTTGATCACAGATTCGCAAAAATATCCGAATCAATTGACGACATAAAGCAGGAATTGATTGACATTTATCGTGAATTGCCTAAAGAGTGCTTCAATGCAGAAATTCATGATCGTTTGGGAAGAGCAAGATTTACTCTTGAAGCAACGGGCAACTATATTGATGGAGCATGGGCTGACATTCATCAATATTTTTTAAGCCATTGTGCGGGGCGTTTGATGACCGGTTCGAGTCAGGAGTCAGGGATCAGGAGTTAGTTCAAAGTTCAAAACGCAAAGTGCAAAGTGTTCCGCTTCCAAGTCCTCACTTTGAACTTTGCTCTTTGAACTTAAATCACATTCCCGTGACGCGGTGAATCTCACGGGCGTTTTCGATGGCCTGCTGGATTTGCTCGTTGAGAAGGGCGTTGCTGTCGAGATAAATCATCGTCGTTTGCGCGTCCGTGTGGCCGAGCAGAATCCGCGCCGCCTCAATGCCGAGCTTCGAGGCCACCTCGGTTGCCCGCGTGTGCCGCAACTGGTTCGGTGACCATCGGGGAACACCGGCCTTGTCGCACGCGCGGTCAATGGCCGTACCATAAGCGTCCAGCCTGTAATGGTCTTTGTATCTGGCCGTTCCTTTTTTTCTGTTCTGTTGCGACGGCTGGACTTTGGTTTTCCGTTTCTCCCGCTTTTCGATGGCAAGCATTTTCATCGCATCGGCGGGAGAAAAGAGGTACGCTTCCGGCTGATGTTCCTTGTCAATCAGATAGGGCATCAAAATCGCGTGGCCTGCCAGCGGGATCATGATGGTTCGATATTTTTCTTGTGCTGGGTTTTGTGGCGGTGGGGAATGTAAACCCAAAAGTTACTGTCCCGCTTGTCAATGTCGCACGACCGGATCAGCCGAACCTCCTGCGGACGCATCCCGCACAAGAGTTGCAACCGGATCATGTCGGCCAGCGTCTTGTGGCAGCATTGAATCGTTTTGAGTACATCCTCCAGAGGTGCCGACGTGACCGGCGGATAATCCGGGGCGGTGGTTTTGCCTTGCTCCAATCCCCGGACGGCGAGCAATGCCCGGTAAATGGTTTCTGGCACGAGTTCATTTTCGACACCCCATTTGAACACCGTGCGGATGAGGCCAACCCTGTCATTGATTTTTGTTCGGCACCACCCCACATCAACCATTTTTTCCCGGACAGCTTTCAAGGCCAGCGGTCCGAACTTGGAAACGAGCGTTTCTCCATGAAGTGTGACAAGATGCTTGACGGCTGTACGATAGCCCTGAAATGACCCTGTATGTTCACCGTTCGGGTGACGATAGTGCTTTTCCGCCCAAACGAGAAATCGGGCGATCAGATCATTGACGGTGACCTTCCGCATAGACTGCGGGACGGTTTCCAGTTCGAGAAGAATTTTCCGAAGCTTTTCATTAGCTTCGGGCGATCCCCATTTTCCGAGATAAATGTACCGCCCGTGAATGTAAACACGGGCGAGGCCGGATGCCTTGTGAAGTGTTGATTTTGGAAGTGTTCTTTTCGGGCGTGCCATGCGTTTCTCCGGGATTAATGGTATTTACCAAGTAATCAGGTAAAAAGACACGATAAGCACTTTCTGTAAACCATTGAATATCAACAATTTATAATAGGTCAGGTAGGATTTGAACCCACGACCAAGGGATTATGAGTCCCCTGCTCTAACCAACTGAGCTACTGACCCAAGCCTACTTGAACAACGTCATTAAAGTATATCATTGGCTATTCATCATGGCAAGCCATCACCGATGGGGGTGAGTAAACGGGTTTCGGGTGAAGTACGACGGGTGTGGCCATAAATTGCTGTTGCGTCATTTTTTGAAATGGATTACCCCGAATATACTGCCGAACGCCATTGGACTGGTATTACTTTTGTGACTTTTGTGAAAAGCTTTGTGGCCTTTGTGTTAAATATTTCAACACAAAGAACACAAAGGGATGCCCAAAGTTCGCAGACATCAATGCAAAGTCGATGGCGTTGTACGGTATAATTCACTGGTTTGGATTTCATGAAAAAGATCGTTGCGGTAGCATTGGGTCGGTAAATTTAGCAAGAATGTTCAACGGGATTGTGACTCGCGCGGGTTTTGAGCCGTGGCCAATGCCGGGACATAATTTACGGGCAAGTCTGGTCACGGATTGATATAACGGCAAGTACCCCGGTATTGGCATGCATACCATTGCATCATGGCAGGGTTATTCCCCGAAAGTGGCCTAAAATGGCTGTAAGGCTTCGGGTGGAAAGATCAATCGCAGGTTGGAAAATGCCAGCCATCGCGGAATGCCGGTTTGATTCGTTGATTGACCGTTTCCGAATCGGTTTTCATCGCAACGGGATTCCACGTCACGCGATCGACCGCCTCGCGGTGCATGTTTGCGGCAATACAGATTGCCTCCATGTACGGAGCGGCATACTCGAAGCGACATTCGCACATGTCCGGTTTGTTCGCCTTAATTGCTTCGAGCCACTGGCGGTGATGTCCCGGGTTCGGTGGGGAAGCCGGTTCCGGCGGCTTGAAGTCAGCAAATTGATCCGCCGGGAACAGCGTCAAGTAACCGTAATGCACTTGCAATGATCCGTTTTTCCCGACAAAAAGAACACCTGACCCCTTGGTGAAGTCAATCCGGTCGGCGGCAATTCCCTCGGGACGGCGATTGCCGTCATACCAATGCACTTTCAGCGCCCCCCCACCGGGCTTTTCATGGGTGAACGTCACGTGCAGGTTATCCCGATTGTAAAGGGCATGCGGCGGTTTCGGTCCATCGACTTCGATGGTGGTCGGCGGCGTCAGGTTCAAAGCGGTCCAGATCAGGTCAATGGTGTGCGGTCCCATGCCCGAAATCCAGCCGCAACCGGAGTGCCAGAAACCGTACTTGCTGAACGAAAGCCAAAGATCATGGTAGGGATGAAATGGCGTCGGACCAAGCCAAAGATCGTAATCCAGCCATCCGGGAACAGGTGACTCACCGACGGGATCGCTGGCCGGAACATAAGTTCCGTCGCACCAGTTATGCACTTCGACGATCTCGCCGATCACACCCTGGCGAACGCACTCGATTGCCCGATAGTACGGGGCGGAAGGCCAGGCACGCACCTGCGTTCCCGTCTGCGTGCAGAGTTTTTTGGCTTTCGCAAAATTTGCCATTTGTCGCGTTTCCCAAACGGAATTGGCAAGCGGCTTCTCACTGTAGCAATGCAGTCCCAGTTCCATCGCGCTACAGGCGATGATGCCATGCGTGTGGTCAAGCGTGGCGACGAGGACGGCATCGAACTGATCCGCCTGTTTTTCGAACATGTCACGGTAATCCTTGTAACGGTGTTCGACTCCGTAGTGTTCCGATTGCGCCGTCAGCGTGTTCGCGTTGACGTCGCAAAACGCCAGGAGCTTTTCCGAGCCGTTCGTTTCCGCGACCATTTCCGCGATGTTGGCTCCTCCCCGTCCGCCAACGCCGACAACGGCAATGTTCAATTTCGAATTCGGGTTCCTCTGAGCAAGAATGGCCGGGGCAACAGCGGTACCAAGTCCGATGGCCGAAGTGGTTGCAAGCGTCGATTTCAGGAAATGACGACGTGAAAAGGATAATCTATGTTTGGAGTTCATGGGGGCACCTGAATTGAATTGTTGACGCGAACCACGCAAAAAATGTAAAAATTGTTGGCGTCGTTCGCGGAATTTGGCGTGTTTCGCATCAAGAAAATTGTTTTTACTTGACCGCTTGAAATTCTTTCCAAGCCTCTGTTTTAGCCGCATCGTCGTAAGTTGCCTCATGCAGCCAGAGTTGATAACGCAGGACAAGCGTTTCGTCTTTTTTCAGGGAATAGCGGGTTCCCTTGTTCGGGAAGGTTGGCTGAAACCACTGAATGTCAGGATAATGAATATAATCTCCGGGATAGTCCGGGTTATCCGCTTTTTCAAAAACGGTCAATTCCATCTTTTTTCCCGAAGCCGCGTCGTTCCAGGTTCCGAAAACCCATGCGGCGGACTGTTTCGCCGCACTCGATTCCTCCTCGTTGAACACCCCGCTTTGGAATGCATCAAGAGGTGCCATGCGAATGTTCAGGCCGCCGTAAAATTCCGTTCCCCGTCGGGCAAGTGTGACTTCATCGGCCAGTCCCTTGAACCGGAACTCCAGGTCGATTTTACGCCCGTCCCTGCCAAGCGGATGAACGGTGATCAATGTCGTTTCATGGACAATCGGCTCCTCGTCTTTCCACTTCCACAGGCTTTCCGCCTCCAGCACCACACTGCCATCCTTAACACGGGATTCGATTTTCCCATTGGGACGGGCAAAGACACCTTGCAGTGCGTGCAAATCGGCGAGCTCCTCCTTGTAACCAACCTCAGGCCAGGCCCAGTAAATACCGCGATGATGCGCATGATCCATAGCCCAGTCGAGCGTGACGGGTTTCCCGTCCAGATCGAACAGCGGATGAATGTAATCACTTCTCGGCACGGCATAAATCTGACCGTGCGTCAGTTTTTCCAAATACCCTTCCGGTAACGGAAGCGTTCCATAATTGTATTGTAACACCGGTCTATCGTTCTCTTTGATGAGCCATTGTTCGGTATCACAATTCACATGGACGGAAAAATCCGTACACAACAAATCGGAATGAAAGAAAAAGGGTGATACGAGGAGAATCAGTAAAGTGCGGGCCAAGGAAGTCATGGTGTCTGTCCCAAGGGATTTGTGTGATCGTTGAAACTTGCGTAGATTATTTGGTCAATTCCAAATGAATCTCGTTTGTACCTTTTGTGATGGTCGCTGTCAACCCGCTTTTTTCGGGATTTGTATAACGAGTCGGGATCAGGAATTCTGAAGGTCCCGTCATGGTTGAAGTTCCCGGGGTGTCAGGACTTGGATTGTTTGCCGGTGAAATTGACCCGGTACTCGGTTTGACGGCAATGACCGCGATTTTCGCTTCGCCTAATGGTGCGCCGTCTCCGGGTTTGAAGGAAGTCACCTGTTGAATCTCACCATTCTTGATCAAGCCCGAAGCGTCGCGCGCCCCGGACACAGTAAAAATGATGGTGCCTTCCTCAAGCGGCTTGCCGTCAAACGAGACGGTGCCCTCCACTTTCCCAAGCGGCGGACTTTTGGAAAAACAACCGGAAACCCCAAAACAAACAACACACAGGACAATGATTGTTGATATTCTAAAGGACACTTTGGGATTCTCCTCCATTTCGTGAAGCCGTTGCACGGTAAGCGACACCGTCAACCGTTTCGGAAACAAACTGCACGGAGCCGTCGCACATGCCGAAATTCGCTCCTCCGGTATGCATGCTCCGGAAACCGACATTCCAGTCCCACGTCGTCAAACCGTCAATGGTGACCGCCCCCGCGCTGTTGGGGAGGTTGTCGATGAGCCATTTATTCCGCGAATTAATCGGATGAGCCGTATTGCCAAAGCATTGAGAACCCCAGTTTTGCCAAAAACTGAGCCGTCCGATGCACTCTCCAAAAAGAAACGTATTGGAAAGGCCGTCGGAAATTTCCCCGAATTTTGCCGCCCAGCCGCAGACTCCGATCGGTCCGCGCGTGATCTTGATGTTATTGCCCGCACCTGTGTAGTTTTCGTCATGGAATGCGGGTCTCACAGAAGTGTTTGTCCCCCAGCCGATTCCGGTAACGTTTCTATAGTCACCAATGTTGGCGGCATAGTCGCATTGCGAAAGTGTCCAGTTTTCGTTGACTCCGATACCACCGGTTGTACTCCACCCATCCTCGGCGGTGATCTCTTCGGCAAAGGGATTGGAGGGACAGAGAAAGTTCGGATAAATCGTCCGCATGATTTTGTAATTGCACTGAACACTGTCATCGGCCATCATGGCGTCGTGGTTAGTTCCCGTCCAAGCCGCCGGCCTGTCAAAAGGTGCCTTGGAAAAATCAATCTTGCTGAATGTCGCCCCTCCCTCCATAAAGGGAAGGATGCGCGGTGCCCAATTCCAGCCCGCGTTTGCCGCTCCTCCTTCGGCGGTATCACCACCGTTTCCATGAGCCAACCGATTGTTGGTATCATGGTAATTGTGCATTGCCAGACCCAATTGCTTCAAATGATTCGTGCACTGCATACGTCTCGCCGCTTCGCGGGCGGCCTGGACGGCAGGCAGCAGAAGTGCGATCAAAATTCCGATGATCGCGATGACGACGAGAAGTTCAACAAGAGTGAAAGCTCTTAAGTTGCCC
>WRMR01000293.1 GCA_009776995.1 Planctomycetaceae bacterium
TTCCAAACACTCAAACAACACAACGCCAACGTCACAAAAACCATCGTCAACGCTCTGCATCACTTCCTCAAAACAAAAAAATTGCCTTCACTGGCGCAAGCAATCAAAAATTCGGCTGAATAGTTACATAAAATCAGATTCGGTCAAACCGTCCACTGTTTGGAAGCGTCTGCAACATGCCAATGAGTTTTTCAAGGCAATGTTGGACGATCATGTTATCGAGTCTAATCCATTCAAGAATGTTAAGCAACGACCGGATTACGGAGAGGAACGCAAGGTTTACATTCCGGCAAAAGTTATTCACAAGGTCATGGAATATGCCCCTGATGCAGAATGGAGACTTATCATTGCTCTGTGGCGGTTCGGTGGATTACGAAGCACAAGCGAGGTTTTGCGGTTGAAATGGGAACATGTGCTTTGGGATCAGGGCAAAATTGCTATTCCAAGTTGTAAAACAAAAAGATATGGAAAGGGTGAGCGATTTATTCCTATTTTTGAGGAGCTTGAAGAACCTTTGAGCGATTGCTTTGCCCAAGCTGAGCCGGGGACGGTTTACTTGATCGAAAAACATTGCCCTGGCAAAATGAAAAGGTCGAAAAACCGCAAGGACGGCAACCGGGAAGCCAACCTAACAACTACGTTTGACAAGATTGTCGAGCGAGCAGGTTTTATTCCGTGGCCAATGGTGGGGAATAATTTACGTGCATCACTTGTTACGGATTTGTATAATGGGAAATATCCGGGAATTGGAATTCACACGATAGCGGCATGGCTTGGCCATTCCCCGGAAACTGCTCTCAAGCATTACGCCCGTGTAAGGGATGAGGATTTTGAAAAAGTTCGGGGCAAAACTGCGGCAAACGATACTATGACCAACGCTCTAAGTCACGATATACCAAAGGAAAATAATAGTTTTCCAGTGGGGCAAAAAACGGGGCAGTCAGCGTCGGTAAGAGGTTGCAATAAATCGCAACGACAATCACAAGTACCTAAAAAAACAGACCCTTGCATTTTAGTGCGAGAGTCTGCAAGCGGTCAAATACCCCCTAGGGGATTCGAACCCCTGTTACCGGACTGAGAACCCGGTGTCCTGGGCCGACTAGACGAAGGGGGCAAATGGTTTTCGTGACAAAACCAAAATCAAGTCGAATCCTCATTGTATCGTTTTTCATCCTTTGTGTCAATCCGAGAGACCGGTGAAGATCACTTGATTCTACAGATTGGCAGGTTAATTTGGCAAATTCCCCCATTTTTTGACGCCAACCAACGCGAAACACACGAAAAATTATATCGTATTTTCGCGATATTTCGCGTCAAAAAAGAGGTTTGGGAAAAGCGTCAATCTGCAACCGGTGGTGAGAAAAAAATCGAAATGGACTCAAAATCACACGTTTCGCGGCGGAAACTCAAACGTGCCTCGGACATTGTCGTTGGCGACGTTATGCACGGTGATGACGAGTTTGTTTCCATCCGCTTGACCGTGAATGATCGTGGGAGCGTTTCGGGCGTCGTCTTTACCATCAGGTCCGCCGCCGACAAGTTGTGCCCAAGAACGGCCTTCTCCCGGCTCCGAAAAGCGATACGAATGCTGGTGGGCACTGATGACGACCGGAACGCGAGCCTTGCCGAGAATCGGTTCCCAAAGTTTCAACCCCAACCCGGAATAGGCAGCGTAGCCTTCGAGCGTCGTGCCGGGGTTGGCATTCGGACGCGGATCGTAAAGCGGTATGTGGCAAATCGCGACAATCGAGGGTGCCGAAGCAATGTCCGGCCGTTTGAGCGTTTCTTCGAGCCATTCGGCTTGGCGGTGCATGTTGTGTTCATATTGCACCATGCCGGAAAAGACGGGATGCGCGTCCGGTTTGTCTTCGCCCGTATCGAGGCCGATGATTGCGAGCGGACCTTGCCGGAAAGCGAAATTATAGCCGAGATTGCGGTATTTGAGGTCGGCATGGCACCAGGGCGTCAGCAGACGCGGCAGATTTCGACACCACGGCCCGCGATAATCGTGATTACCCCGCACGAACAAGAGCGGTTTTTCGGCGGCAAACGCAGCATCGGCAGGTCGGGCGATGTTTGTGATGACTTGCTCATCGGTGTAATAGTCGTTGATCAAATCACCGTTCCAAACCGTGTAATCCGCCTGGAGTTCGGCCAATTTTGGCATGAGTTTCGCCAGCGCAGACGCGTTCTGATGGGTATCGTTGATGACGGAAAACGTCGCCGTTGAAGCCGCAGTGGTTGGCGTTTGGAAACGGTAAACCCGGCTGAACACCGCTTCGCCGGGTTTGATATTGTATGCGTTTTGGAAGTCGACCGGAACGGTCACAGTGCGGTAAAAATACGTTTTGCCCGGTGCCAGTCCGGTGATGCGTGTTTGCAGAAACCGGTCGTCGTAGGGATTGAGGCCGAAATGGTCGGTCACGGCTTTTTGGCCGAGTTCCGGCGTTTCCCCGAACTCGACGTAACCGGTGGCCGGCACTTTTACCGCCCAGATGACGTTCATGCTGTCCTCGCAGGGATTCTGCAAAAGCGGCGGCGAGTCCATGATGGATTCGACATCGGCAACCGGGGCTGCGTCGTCAGCACTCAGTGACAAGCGGGATGCCTGGATCGCCAAAGCGGAAAGGGGTAATGAGACAAGAAAATCTCTGCGTTTCATGGGGATGTTCTCCTTAAAAATCCAGTCCCTCATCCGGCGAAGGGATCAAGGACACGAAATCAAAAAAACTCAAATGCACCTTGAATTTCAGTATTGGTTGCTGAATAAGGATACGGTGAAAAAACAACGAAGAAGAGATTTCAGATAAAGAAAAGAAAAGTATAAGCGAGTTTCTCTCCGAATGCAAGGTTGCGATCAACTCCCGGACAAATTGTGGATGACAGCCCTGCCCACGGCATTGCGCCGTCGTTGTTAATCATCCGCCGCATCGCCGTCTTTGATGACGAAGCGGGCTTCGAGTTTCGCGACGGTGCGGGCAAGTCCGGCTCCTTCGACACTCTTGACCACTTCGCGGAAATCCTTGTACGCTGCCGGAGCTTCGTCTTTCGGGTAGTTGCGGCAGTTCGTCAGAATGTCGCTCGCGTCGAACTCGTCGTTGATGCTATGCTGGTCAAGTTCCTTGTTCGCTTTTGTGCGGCTCATCACGCGGCCTGCCCCGTGATTGACGCTGAAACAACTTTTGATCGCTCCTTCTTCGGCGACCATGACGACCGAACCGTCGCGCGGATTGCCCGGCAGCAAAATCGGGTGGCCGATGCTTTCGAACGGCGTACCGGCGAGTGACGGATGACCGGCGGGAAATGCCCGTGTCGCACCCTTGCGATGCACCCACATCATTTTGCCGTCCCACGGTTCACGCCGCGCGATGTTGTGGCTGATGTAATAAATGAAACGCGACGTGACGCCGGGAAACACCTCCTGGAACGCTTCCGCAACGAGGGCGTTGATGAGCAGGTGATTGACCGTCGCGAAGTTGCCGCCCATCGCCATGTCGTCGAGATAGTCGTCCGCTTCCGGGTTACCGAGCGGGGCATAGACAAGTTCTTTATCATCGCCGGGAAACGGGATGCCCCAATCGCGGAAACGTTGCTGAAGCACTTTGAATTGACCCGTTGCCAAAATATTGCCAAACCCACGTGACCCGCAATGTGAAAAGAACGCAACGTTGCCGTCGATCAAACCGAATTGTTTTGCAGTCTCGCGAGCTTTATCGTTATCAATGACATGCACGATTTCACATTCGCCGAAGTGATTGCCGCCGCCGTAGGAGCCGAACTGCTGCATTTTCTCGCCGAAGTTGCACATAGACTTTTGCGGCAAAATGCGTTCCAATCGTTCGGCCAAAGCGTCACTCGTTCCGTTGTGGCCAACATGCGAAAAATCTTCGCAACGATCCCGCCACTCGGTTGGTATTCCGAATTGCTCGCACACGCTTTCCGACGCTCCTTCGATGACCGCTTGTTTCGGCAAACCTTTGGGAAAGCGTCGCCCCTTGCGAACGCTGCGCTGTCCGGCACCCGGCCCCGTCGGTGTGCGATCACAAATTGCGTTGATCAACTCGCGGCGTACAGTGCGGTCTTTGATCGCGTCGGCATCAAGATCGAATTGCAACAGGCTCATCGAACATTTGATGTCAACGCCGACCGGGCCGGGATAAATGTGCGTCGGCGAAACCATGACGCAGCCAATCGGTGCCCCGAACCCGACGTGTGCATCGGGGTTGAGGACGACCTGTTTGACGCCCGGCGAAAGCCTCGCATTGATGGCCTGTTGCAATGTTTTTTCGTCAAAGGTTTCGCGAATCGCCTCGGTGCCGATAACGCGAATCGGTTCGGTTTTCCCCGTGTGCAGCCATGCTTCGGCGTCGTTGATCTTTTGTAATGTGAGTGCGGGTTTGTAGTCGGTCATGATTATCTTCACTATCAAAATTATATAAACGGATTAGAATACAAAACTTCTAACATAGTTTTTATTGATTTTTTCGCAAACTCCAACAATTCTTCTTCATAATAATCTGGCTTTTCAAGTAAATCTTCGTCGCACGCAGGATCATTCACATGTATCCACTTATTTCTATATTTTCTCAATGAATGAAGATTGTTTTTAAGCTCATCTTCCAAATCAGATTTTTCTATCAAATTATAAAATGACCATCCACATGTTTGTTCAGAATTGAAATAATCATATTTTAGATGACTTTCTATTGCTGCTTGACAAGCTAAAATAGATGCTATGTATGCGCCGGAGCAAAAAGCTATCTCAGCATCTTTGGCCAAGAATGTTGTCCATTCTGATAGTGCTATTCCACCTTGAAGTAGTTCTTCATCAAGCTGGTTAATATAGTCCCATTTTTGTCTTGTGGTTATATTCATTATTATATCATTCGAGAATGAATTTTATTAAATATTTGCAATTCACATTATTTTCAAAAAAACCAGGCGGTGACAAGGAGTAGTGAAACAAGCCGCGTCTGCAAGACACGTCACATTGGACAAAATGTAGTTCCACAAGCATTCACCGCCTGGTTGTTTACAATTCAATCTTCTCAATGACATTGACCCAATGGTCTTTCGTGTTGCCGACGGCGGTTTCGGCGATGAGCGTAAACACCTGGTCGCTGAAGCCGCCGATGTTGACGATGTCGTCGCGTTCCTTCGCCTGCGTGTGGGCGTAAGGCTGGATATCGATGCAGATCATCTTCGCGTTCGGGCTGCGTCGTTTGAACTCCGCCCACTGCTGCATCGTCTGCGTCGCATTGTTGCCGCCGTAACGACCGTAGTGCGGCGAATCTACCCACGATTCGTTGTCCGAAACGTAAATGATCAAATCGCCTTTCGCCTTCACGCGGTTCAGCTCGACCAGCGGCGCGGAACAATTCGTGCCGCCGCTCGGAATCGATGCCAGCGTTTTCGCGTTGGTCATCACCGAGTCGCGCGGGTTCAAATCGCGCCGCACCACCGTATCGTGAAACGGAATCACTTCGGTATCGGGATTCTTTCGCAGCATCGCCGCCGCAACCAGTGCCGCCACATCAATACATCGTACCGCGCTGGTTGCCCCTTGTCGATGACCGGTGACCGGCGAGTGCATCGACCCCGACACGTCCGGGCAGACATATACCTTGCCGTTAATCACCGGCACGTTCTGGATCGCGATTTCCATTGCGTCCTGCAAAGCCTCGCGGATGTCACGCGGCACATCAGTCGCCTGCGTGTAAGCCATCATCAGTTGATACGGAAAAACACGAGCCTTCGCGATCAGTTCCGCGTTGCGCAAACGTTCGGCGATCAGCTTGGCCATGTCCCAATCGTTCAGCACACCATGCCGCGCAAACGTGTTCAAGTTCATCCGCGTCATCTGCCACGACGCATTTTTCGCGATGACCTTCCACTCTTTGGCCTGCAATTTCAGCGAAGTCAGCATCTGGAACGGCACATCCGGCACGTGATGCGGACGGTTGCCCGTGCTGACGACGTGCTTGAATTTCTCGTACTGCCGCACGATCTCCGGCAAGGCTTCGGCGTTGTGATCGCGACCGATCAGCCAGCCGAACAGGGCTTCGCGCGATTGCCATCGCGGTTTCGGGTGGACCATCTTGACGACGTCGGCCAGCGACGGTGCGTTGCCGACCGAACCGTGAAACAACTGCTCGTCGCTCCGCGATTCCAGCCAGTTGCAAATCAGCCGCTTGGGTTCGCAAAGCAAGTGCAGGGACGTATTCATAAAAACGTGAACAAAGCGAGCGGACTTTCCCCTTTTCGCCCCCCACGTTGCTCCGTAGAGCCTGGGGGTAATTTTATGGGCAATTTTTACCCGAATATTACCCGAAAAATTACCCCCTTGAACCTGAGCGGCCTTGGCGTGGCGAAAGAGGAACGCGAAAAACACCAGCGAGAAATTTTGGGTTGCCTCTGGAAAGGGAACGTCACGG
>WRMR01000294.1 GCA_009776995.1 Planctomycetaceae bacterium
TTTTGATCCTGGCGTTGATGTTTTCAATGACAATGCGCTCTCTCGATAACTCGCGGTTGAACGACTTTTGCTCCGCCGTCAGCGGATGATTCTTGCTCTTTTTGAACGGAATCCGGCTGTTTTTGTGTAAGGCCGGCAATCCCTGATAGCCGCTGTCGGCCAACAACAAAATTCCCCAAAAAATCCCACGCACCGACAGCTTGAACAACCCGAAATCGTGAACGGAACCCTCGGCTTGATCCGTGCAAAGAATTTCCTGCGTTTCAACGTCAGCAATGATTTGCGTCTTTATCGTATGTCGCTTTTTCTTCCCGGAATACCACTTTTTTTGTTTTTTTTAGGACGTTCCACCGGGCTTTCCGTCACATCGACGGCCAACGTTCGACCGGCGTTTTCCGGGGAAAGCAAGGCTTTTTTGCCGGGTAAACGAAACGACCCGTCCTGAACCAGCGCGTTTTCGACCAACGTTATCGTATCGCTGACCGTACTTTTCGCCACCCCGAAATCAAAGGCGAGGTGTTCCATGGTCCGATACTCACGCCAGTATTGCAGGGTCAGGAACAGTTGGTCACCTGCCGAAAGTTTCGGACGTCGCCCACCTTTTCGGAGCCGCGCTTCCCGGGCGACGGTCACAACGGAGAGCATTTCGTGAAAAACTTCCTTCTTGACTCCGAAGAGTTGCTTGAATTCCGCGTCATTTTTGGTCAATGCACGATGCCAGCGTTCCATCTTTGCCTCCTTGTTGCAGGAATGAAAACGCGGTAAAATAACAAAAAATACGAAATAGAGTCAATAGCAATTTCGCCAACTTCGCTAACTTGATGTTTCAGAACAAGTCTAATAAAAGATTCAAACCACGATTTTCCAAAGATTTTGTGAGATTTGCCAGGATCAATAATCTTGATAACCACGTAAATCTTAATAAAATCAAGGTTCAGACACCATGACATCGAACGACAACAACCGGACGCAGCAGCTCGTTTCGCCTTATTCGGAGCAAATCGACGAGGTGTGTGACGATTTCGAGGCCGCATGGCAGCGCGGGTCGCGGATTCGCATGGAAAACTGTCTCCGGCTCGTGCCGGACGCGGCTCGCGGGGAACTGTTGCGCGAACTGCTCGAAATCGAGATCGAAATCCGGGTGCAGTTGGGCGAATCGGTACTGTTCGAGCAGTACGCGACACGGTTTCCCGAACACGTTGACGTCATCCAGGCGGTCTTGCAACGGCACACGGGCAGACGGCGGCTCGGCGATTACGAGTTGCTCGAACAACTCGGCCGCGGCGGCATGGGTATCGTCTATAAGGCGAGGCAGGTCTGGCTCAACCAAATCGTCGCGATCAAAATTCTGCCGGAGCAATACGTCGGCGACGAACATGCCCTGTCGCGGTTCCGCCGCGAAATGCAGCTCATCGGCGGGCTGAGACACCCGAACATCGTGCAGGCGTACAACGCGGGCGAAGCCGACGGGATGCACTTCCTCGTCATGGAATATGTGGCCGGCGTCACGCTGCAACGCCTGATCGCTGAAATGGCGGCGAAGCATTACGATGAGCGGGGTGAGATGACGCCGACCCTCGTTGATCTGACGGATGCGGAATTGCTTGAAAGTGAGCGGCCGCATACGGAAAGTGGGTTGCCGTCCTCTGAAGGTGGGTTGCCGATCTCCGAGCGGCAACATGACCGCCCGGAGATCGGTCATCGGCCTGACGGCTCCCAGCCGAAAGCCCTGACCATTGCCGCGGCGTGTGAGGCGATACGTCAGGCGGCGATGGGGTTGCATCATGCACACCAACGCGGCTTGGTGCATCGGGACATCAAGCCGGGCAATCTCATGCTCGACCGGCACGGCCTCATCAAGGTCCTCGACCTCGGACTCGGCAAATTTCAGGCGGACGTTTTGCACGGCGACCACAGCATCGGGCCGCTCACCCAGGCGGGCACCACAATGGGCACCGTCGATTATATGGCACCGGAACAGTGGGACGATCCGACGACGGTTGATATTCGTGCCGACATTTACAGCCTGGGCAACACGCTGTACTTCTTGCTCTGCGGCGGCCCGCCGTTCGATGGAAAGAACTACGCCAGTAACCGCGCGAAACTCCTGGCACACATCGTCGCCGAACCGCCATCGTTGCAAAATGCCTGCCCCGGTGTGCCGCCGGAACTCGAACAGGTTTATCTGAAACTGGTGGCCAAAGAGCCGCAAGACCGTTATCAAACGCCGCTCGAAGCCGCCGAGGCACTGGCACCGTTCGCCGACGCCGACGCGTTGCGTGAAGCAATCCCATTGGAACTGAAACGCGTTTCGGACGCCGATCGCGCAACTTCAAGCGAGTACCAGCACAGTGCCGGTCGCGATACCGTGGCGTACCCCTATTCGCCCAGCCGCAGACGACGCATCACCGAACTGGCTCCGACGCCCAAGCCGTGGTATCGTCACCAGGGTTTTTACGCCTCCGTTGCGCTGTGCAGTGTTGCGCTGCTGATCGTTGCCATCGGACTGGCCAGCCGGTTTGGGAGGAACAACCCCGAGCCGCCGGTTGATCCGGGGAGCAACGGGGCAGGTTACCAGTTACGATACGACGCCACCGAGCGCGATGCGATTATCGCCGATTTACTCGAACTGCCGGGATTGAGTGGTCAGACCTGGTTTTTTGAAATGCCGTGGTTGACGCCCTTTGTGCGACAGGCGGCGGCAGGGATGTTATCGCAAACGACCGAACCGGAAACGCTGCTCGGAAAGGAATTGAAAGGCTACCTCGACCCGGACACGGTCAAGGTGCAGGAATGGCTTTGGACACTCACCGAAAAAACCCTTGCGCGACTGACTCCGCCGCAACGGCAGCTTGTCAAAGACCTCAAAGACCTGGCCGACAGTAATCTTGAACTCGACGACCATGCCAACCGGATGATCGCGGCACTCGAAACTTTTAACGAAGCCAATACCGGCCTGCCACGTCGTGCGGTCGATGTGCACACGGCGGCTGCGTTGTGGCACACGCTTTCCGGGTTGAAAGTGGACAAGGACCTCGCCGGTTTTGCCAATTCGGCAAAGGAACATTACCAGGACGCACTCGACATTTACGGATCAGACGAGATTTCGCAACGGTTGAAACTGCTTTGCATGACCGACATGGCCCGACTGGTCGGGCAAACACTCAACGATTACGACAAATCGGGCGAATTGTATAACGAAGTGCGCAATTCCGATCTTGTCACCGTCCTGCTGAAAGCCGATGCCCAGATTTCACTGGGAATCGACCGGGCCAGCCAGGGGCAATACACCCCATTTTTGTTCAGCAATTCTGAAAGCCTGTTGAAAGGCATCAAGATCGATCCCAACCATCCCATGTTTGCGCATATTGCCGAACGCCATGCCTGGTGTCTGATTGATCTGTGGCAGGTTGACAATGCAAAAACGCAATTTTCTTTGGCTCTGAGCATTCGGGACACCAACTCACGGTCAGGCCAAAATCCCTTTGCGAACATTTACAGCCTGCACAACACGCATGGGTTGGCGATGTCGGAACGTTATCGCGGCGATCCGGCGGAGTCGCGGAAAAATTACGACAACGTGATTCGTGACATCGAAAAGAAACTGGCAGGCGATGAAACAAGAACCGCCTCGTCCAATCAGCAACAGTCAGGACAATTGCCGGGGCAGTTGCGCTATTTCAACGAACTGCGCGAGCGGCTGACCAACTCGCGTTACCGTCGGGCCGACTGCGAACTGTTCGGCGGTGCGGCTTCGGGGGACAGAGACATTGAATATGTCAAGGCGGAGCAGTTGTACGAGCAGTCGATGCGTACAACCAACGACCGTGCAACCCAGGTTGGTCTTTCCGTCAAATTGTGCCTGATTCGGGCGTTGCGGGGAAAAGTCGACGAAGCCAACGCCCTGTTGGACGAACTCGATGAGGCCATCTCAACGATTGTCAGTCCCGTTGCCCAATTCCGCGCGCAACAGTTCTCCGATACCGTGCGCGGGATCGTCGCCGTCTGCGGCGCGGAATGTGCCATGAAGACAAGTGAGCCCCCGCCCGACGCGCTCGCCGCTTACGAACAGGCCATTGACGGGTTGCGAAAGCAATTGCAAATCCTGACCGCCAACCAGCAAAATGAAACACTGGTTGAGCGATATGAGCATAACCGGCCGGAAATGCTGGAATTCCGGCTGTTCTGCCTCGAATTTTTGCTCAACGCGGAAAAGAAGTGCGCAACACTCGCCGGGCGCGAAACGCTCTCGAAAAGCAATGATGTGAAACTGTTGCGCGAGACGCTTTCCGTTTTCAATGACAAACCGGACATGATGCCCTACGCCCGACGCTACTATGATTTGGCCATCCAGGTTGCCGATAAATTCGATCCGTCGGAACGGATTGCGCTGTTGCAGGCCAACATGGGAACGCCGCCCGACTTCCTTCCCGGCAGATCGGTGAACGGCAAAGCACTGGAAGCATGGCAGTTGCTGTTTCACTTTTCGCCGACGGGCGATGCGGACACCACGGGTAACTTTGTCATCCTGAAACCCGACAGCAGTCAGCCGTCAACCTGCCAGCCGCTCACCCACACGCGAGCGCAGATCAAGGAAAGTGCCAATCTCGGACAGGAAATCACGCCTCAGCCCGAATTGCAAGAGATTTTGGAGCGTGCCCGTGAAGCCCGCGAAGCCGGATACATTGTCAATATTTTCTGGAACGACCGACGCTGTTGGGCCCATGAAAAAGACGCTCTCACCGACCATGACTGGCCGTTCGAAAGCCTGTTGCCATTGCGGGACAAACCGGAACAAAAGCCGGAATAAAACGCAGTGCAATGACGGGATTTTGCGCAAGAAACAGCAGCCGGGAACGCAGAGAGGTCACGAAGTGGCCGAAGGGAGTGACCGGACTGGGCGGTTTCCACCCCAAAACCGGTTACACCGCTCCGTGACCGTCGCGACTCTGATGTCTCCTTAACCGTTACGGCGTGGATCGAACACCCGCCTTACCCGGTTTCTCTCATGCGGGCTTTTTTCGGCTGGCAGATGAGCTGATAGATACGGTCAAATTCGTCATGCGATGCGAAGGTGATCACCAGCTTGCCCTTGCCGCGATTGTTGTGCGTCAGCTTGACTTTCGAGCCGAGCGTACTGCGGAACTCCTGTTCGAGCGAAGCCGTGTGGTCGTCCTGTGTTTTCGGCGATTTTGATTTCGGCATCGCGACGACATTCCAGTCTTCCCCTTCGCGAACGCCATCCTGCGAATCGCGGACGTACTGCTCCGTCTGGCGAACGCTCCAGCCTTCGTCGCGGATGTGCAGGCTCGCTTCGATTTGCTCCCACTCCTCCAGCGGCAGAATCGCTTTGGCGTGTCCCTGCGTGATTTCGCCGGTTTGCAGCATGTTGCGAACTTGTTCCGGCAAATCGAGCAAGCGCAGGAAGTTCGTCACCGTCGAGCGGTCGAGTTCAAGCCGTTTGGCCAGTTCCTCGTGCGTCCCGCCGTAAGTGTCGAGGTATCGTTGAAACGCGATGGCCTTTTCAATCGCGTTCAGATCGCGGCGTTGCAGGTTTTCGGTCAGAGCCAGTTCGGACATCTGGCGGTCGTCCACATCAAGAACGTGAACCGGCACATCGCGCCAGCCCGCCTTGAGTGCGGCACGCAGCCGGCGTTCCCCCGCGACCAACTGGTAGCGGTCGCCATGCCTGCGGACAACGAGCGGCTGCAAAAGGCCGTGCGTTTGCAAACTGTCGGCCAGTGATTGAATTTCCGCCTGGTCAAATTCGAGCCGCGGCTGGTAAGGGTTCTTGTCGATCAACAGGACGTCGACGGTTCGTTCCGGAAGCTTCGGCATGACACCATTCAAGGCTTCAGACTTCGGGCTTCGGACTTCAGGAATGATGTCCCTGGCGGAATCTGAAGTCTGAAGCCCGAAGCCTGAAGCCTCTTCCTGAAATCCGATGCCCGAAGCCTTGTCTTGCGGCGTCGTATCGGCATCCATTTGCGCCTGTGCGGCCACTTTTCCCAAAAGAGCTTCAAGCCCACGTCCCAACCGTTTTTCCCTGGACACGTTTGAGTACCTCAATCCTGAAATTTCTGTCAATGGATTTTTGTCTTGCAGCCTTCCCGTCCCTGACTGCCTGCAATGGGCGGCATTCTAACACAAATCACCTGTGCGAGGGAATAGCAGTTTGTTCATTTTGATATGTTTTTGGTGCTTTCCAGTCAGAACCGCGACGGTTACGGAGCGATCGAACTGAAAAAACCGCTCGATAACTCTCGCGGCTCGGATTTGAAACACTCTGCATTCTGCATTTCCTTCGTGGTGAAAAAAGTACAAGAATACCCCCGCCAGGTACTCGAATACCCCCGCCGGGGGCCCGAATACTCCCGCCAGGTACTCGAATACCCCCGCCCCGCACCCCAA
>WRMR01000295.1 GCA_009776995.1 Planctomycetaceae bacterium
AGCAGGTCTTCCTCTTCGCCAACCAAACCGAAGGGGCTGAACGGACCGGAAGTCTTCTTTTGAGTCATGGTCACATAGTAGTTATCGATGACGTCCTTCTTGAATTTCCAGTTGGAACCGTCACGGAAACCTTGAATTTCCCCCTGCTCGCGAAGGCGGTTGACTTCCGCAGGTGTCAGTTTCAGGATTTCGGCTGCTTTCTCAAGATCGTAATAATCGGACATAACAACTTCCTCTTGGAATGGAAAAGAAACTCAGACTCGTAGGGTGATCATCCAACCCGATTTGTAGGGCAATCAACGATAAGGGGCATATCATTCTTTGACTTGCATCAACAACGGTCAAGTCAATTTTATTGTTTTTTCTGTTCTGTTGCCGCCTGTTCAACGATGGCACGCATTTCCGGGGGCAACGGTTTGAGGGCTTCGTATTGGTCAAATTTCAAATCACCGGAAATGTTCCGGACGGATTTCAATTCGCATTTGCCCGCATCAGGGCCGTTCAAAAAAACTTGATATACGGCCAGCGACTGGTTCATCGGGTCAAGTACGGTCAGCGTTTGCACACTGTTGTCAACGACCACGGAAAACGCCAGCCATCGTGAGGTGTCAACCTGAAACGGAATTTTCACTTCCTGCGAGGTCGTGTCGAACGTTGTTTGGACGTTATTTGGCAACATGGCATTGTTGTTGAGCAACGGCGTTTCCAACTGTTGCGCGGCCATTGGTTGCATACCGATTTGCGGCGTCACGTCATAAGGCGGCACCGTTCCCGGCGGATGGTATGGCTGCTGCGGCCCTTGTGCAAAACCAATTCCCAACAATGATGCGGCAAGTGCCAGCGTCATTACCCAAAAACCTGAACACAGGAATATTAACAACACAGCTCGCAATGTCTCTTTTTTCATACAAATTTCCTTCTTTGAAAAGTGTTCAAGTGAGTCTTTCACAAAGGGAATTTCGCTGAAACGAGACACTTCTTATTGTATTAAGGCGAAAATCCCATTGCAAGAAAAAACCAAACAAAATTTCCTATCTTTCGCCAATTATTGAATTTTCGGCACAATAATACCTTCGATTTCGACCAGCAATTCCGGACGACAAACATCAGCAAAAGTATAAACAATCGGTGTTCCTTGCATGCGCTCCTCACAAACCTGCCGAACAGCCGGAAAATCGCTCTTGTTTTTGACATAAACTCTTGCGACGGCAAGCTGTTCGAGCGTCGCACCGAAACCGTTGACGCCATGTTTTGCAAGGTTACCCGGCGTGACAAGTGCGGCGATATTATCAAGCGTTTGGTGCGTCTGACGTTTGGGATCACCCTCAAAACGGCTTTCCGAATCGGTAATACTTGCTGTGCCGGAAATATAGACCTTGGCGTCACTTCCGGCGACAAAGGCCATTGCCCGCGAAAATTTCGGGCTTTTCGGGCTATAGACTTCCGCATAATCAAAGGCCGACGTTTGCATTGGGTTTTCGAGCGGCACAATGATCAAATCATCTCGTTGCGACTTGACCGCCTGGCAACTGATCACCAAATCGTAATCGTCGGCACCAATGCCTGTGCTTGACGGAAACGCAACACCACGATAATCTTGCGGCAAAAACTTCGTGATAAATTGTTGACCGTGATACACATCGGATCGGGCGCGGTTGAGTTCCTTGTAACGCTGGGTATCACCTTCGGCATCAACAATAGCTCCCTGGTAAAGCCAGGTGCGATAGAGGTCGGAAATGGCGTAACCTTCCTGTTGTAAAAGGTTTTGCATTTTTTGAATCGCGTTCAGCGAACGGCCGTAAGAAAGCAGTGGCGAATCGTCCGAACGAATGTCGCCACAAAACAGGATTGACATTTCGTCGGCAAATACCTGTACGCAGTTCTCGTTGTGTCGCTTGATCACAAAATTGGAGTCGGCACCGCCAATTGCGAAAAGTTCAACCACAAAATTGTTGCCACAACAGGAAGTTTGCGGAATATACGTTGTCGCGGGAAAATTTTCACCGAAAAATTCGCAAAATTTTTGCCGCAGAAACTGTTTTTGGCCAATATCGTTCAAAAACACGGACATGGCAACTGCCGAATCCCGCATTTTTTGCTGCGACAGCACCTCGGCAATTGTTTCACGGATTTCGGCAAAGTGCGATTCGAGGTCGCCACCCGCCGACGATTCCGCAACCAGATACAGTTGCCGCAAGTTTTTTTGCCGGATCAGGGAATACGCCCCGTCACGTCCCTGACAGCAAATGGAATGTCGTTCCAACTTTGGATCGAAATTAGTGCAAGAATCTGTCATATCACTCCCAAAAACACGAATACCTCATCATTGCCAAAACTGATATTGTATCGCATCATCAACCTGCTCGTCAACAACCTTGTCAACGATCACGGTGCGATCCTGCGGCAATGCGGCAACGAGCGATTCGGCACCCTGTCGGGTTATTTTCGTTCGCGTGACATGCAGTTCCTTGACATGCGGCATGGTTTTGAGCGTGTCAATGCAGTCGTCGGAAATGTCAGTCGAACCGAGATGCAGGAACGTCAGCTTTTTCAGCGTCGCGAGCTTCGGGACACTCTCGTCGTTGATGCGGCAGGCATCCAGGTTGAGCCAGTTCAGGTTGACAAGCGGCAATAGAGAATCGACACCTGCATCGGTCACTTTGGTCATATAAAGGTTGAGGCGTTCGAGCTGCGTCATCTCACTCAACGCAACAAGTGCGGCATCCCCGACATTCGTGTTGCTCAGGTCGATATTGATCAGTGCCTTGAGAGAAGTGAGCGACTTGATACCTTCGCTGGCAATGGTGGTGTTGCTTAACCGGATGTTTCGCAGATTCGAGAGCGAAATCAGGTGCGACAAGCCTTCGTCGGTGATGTTGGTATATGCCAAAAACAGGCCGACCAACTTTTTCACTTTGGCGATTTCGATGAGGTCGTCATTGCCGATGTCCGAGTGGTCAAACGCAAGGGACGACAGGGCGGGAAATTGTGTGCCAAGCACCTTGAGACCGTCACCGGAGAGTTTGCCCGACATTTTCAACTGTGAGAGTGCCTTCATGTTTTGTAGTTGCGGCAACACGCCGCTCGTCACGGCGGTACCGCACACATCGAGCGATTTGAGCGTCGCCATGCCCGAAAGTTGGGCAATGGTTACGTCGGTCACTTTGTCATTCGGCTCATTGTGCGATGCAATAGTAATCGACTCAAGCGTTTTGAATTGTCCCAGGCCGTTCAGTGCGGCGTCATCAATTTCGATTCCAACCAGGTTGATCGCCTTGAGGTTGCCGTTGGCGTGGTACTCGAGTTTTGCCTCAAGGTCATTGAGCCGTTCAAGGCAGGTTTCCGGCGTTTGGCCGACGGTCACGTCACCACCCGCATTGTCATTGCGCTGACATCCGGGCAATAATAAAATCGCGGTCAACGCGAAAACAAATAAAAGAATGGGGATTCGTTGCATGATGTTGGCCTTGTGTACGAGTGTCGACGTTCTGGACGCCGGGCTTAACGGATACGATCATCTACGGCTGTCCCATCGGCGGCATTTGCATTTGTGGATTGTTCATCGGCGGGATATCCATCGGTGGAACATTGGGAGGTTGGGGCATGACTCCCTGTGGATTTTGTTGCTGAATTTCCATTTGCTGGTATTGCTGCCAACGTTGCATCGCTTCAAGTTCCCTGGCGGCTTCCGGTGAGATATTGCCCGAAACCCAATAGGGAAGCTGACCTGCAACAACAGCGTTGTCGCCGGCAAGCAGTCGAACATCCCCTGAGCAGAACATGGCGGCAAACACCGTCCTGACGATTTGCCCGAAAATTTCGGGTTGATATTGCACGTATTCCGGTCGCGTCCACTCCACAGCCTGTTCCGGGGTAACAGCAAGCATATAAAGTGTTCCGGGCGGCAGTTTCAGGTCGGATGCCGTAAAACCATTCGGAAACTGCGACAGGAACGAACCTTCCCCGCCAATCATGCGGAAGATGGTTTTGCCCGTCGGAGTCTGGCCGGAGGGATCGGCATAAACTTTCGGCATTTTGTCAACCAATGTACGATTGTGTTCGCTGTCCCATGGCTCGTTAAGATGAAACTGGTCATACAAATCCTGTTCTCCGAGATACGGCAAAAGGGCAACCCGCCAACTCAGCAAGGGTGTTTCGTTTTCCCCGAAAATGGCGTAATGGGGAAAACGCGAATCATGAGTTTGCAGGTAATCCCCGATTCCAAATGAAATCATGCCAAGAGCCTCGCGGTCAAGATTGGCTTGTTTTTCCAAACCTGCCTGGGTGTAAACCGGTGCGAGAATCCCGGCAAAGTTCTGATCGAAACCGGCGGCTTTCTTCAATATCAGTTGCAACTTGTTTTCCGAAGAAGCGACTTTCAATTCTTCCAGTGCAGAAATGATAAAGGAATAGGTTTTCATTCCCGCTTCAAAAGCCTGGACTTGTTCCGGTGGAATGGTCGCCGATCGATTTTTCTCGACGAAAAGACTCAGACTGGTGAGGGAATCGGAGATTGGCGTTTCCATCGCTTTTTTCAGTGTTTCGGCATCGGACGACGACTGCAAATCCATGTCCACTTGCACGAGATTACCCGTATCCGGAACTTGCAGGTCGATTCGTATCGACATGTTCTTCACGGCATTGACAAACGCCAGGATTCCTTCCTCTTCCTGCATCATGTCAGATTGTTGGCTTTGCATCTGCAGGATCACCCCGCGCCCCATCATGTAAGGTGCCACCATGTCGGTAAAACCGAAAGGTACGCCTTCCGTCGAATAGAGGGCGATCAAATCCCCATTTTGCATGTCGGTTCGCAGGACACGCGCGGGAATCGTGCCTTGTGCCGGTTCGTTGTCAAACACCCTGGTGACTTCGGAAACGTTGCCCGAGGCAAACACGATCGTTGTGGGATCGGCAAACACAAGGCGTTCCATGACGGGAAATTCTTCCGTCGGCGGAACCATGTCATAAGCCTTCATGTTGTTGACAGTCACGGGCGTCAGCGATTCGACGGCGACTCGACCTTCAATATTGAACAGCGACAACAGCAGGAGATCGTCCACCGGCGTATTGAGTTCCAGAACGCAAACACTGGCCGGCCAATTCACAGGTGGAATCGGCCTGGGTTGCCCGGTGGCGGGATCAAGTTCGGGCTTCTGTTTCATGGGGTTCGTGCAAAACGTCACCCGCTTGATATTGGAAAACGGAATCTGGCCGTTGATCGGAAAATAGCGGTTGAAGCCGATATAGAACTGGGCGACAATCATTTCCGCAATGTCGGCATGATCGCGAAAATAGGACGCCTGAATTGCCCTGGCGGGGTGAAGCACAACAAAACCGGAAGGGTTGTCCGGCATGAAACGCAACAGCTCGCGGTTTTCCTCACGAATCGGGCCCAATGCGTTCAATTCCGATTCGGTGGGTGCCGGAGGCGTTTTGGCGTCAAATGGATCAGACGGGGCTTGCTGCAAACCTTGCGCCGGCGTTTCCGGCAAACTGGTTTCGGAGCCGGTTCGTTTTGCCCCCTCCGATGTATCGTCAGTGTCTTTCTTCGGGCATCCCATGAGTATCATGCATAAACAAGGCAAGATAACAAACGCAAACCAATGCTTATTTCGCGGCATTTCCAGCATCCTTTCCCGAGTCGGGGGTGACATCATTTTGATTTCATTTATTGAGGTGATGGTTGTTGAAAAACAAATCCCATGGGAGCAAAGTATAGGCCAAATCGCCAACTGTGGCAATACCAGTACGTTTTTTTGCGGTAGCATGATTCAACAGCAACAGGAAACGTCGGTGTCCGGTTTTCTCCAAGAAAAAATCATTAGACTTATTCGGAAACTCAAAGAAACCCTGCTCAAACTACCCATGTTGTCGCTTTTTGGGAAAATAGGCAATTTCATTTCGGGGTTTTCGAACAAGTCTATTGATTCTACTGGATTTATGTGTTTAGGTTTGAAAATCAAAAACACGCACATGCTTTACGCGAAAAATAGAAAAACTGCGCAAAACACGCACAAAAAATATGATTGACTAATTCACGTAATTTTTGTATTTGTTTGTCAATCAAGTTTTTACTACACCTAATAACGGTGTAAACACATAATCCGTTATAATCAGGAAAATCACTGTTCATCCTGTTTCATAATCCAGCAAAGCCAGAAAGCTCATCAAATTGAAAAATCTGAAATCCTCCTTGATTTTCAAGTCCGATTGCAGAAAATGGTGTTGATATCATTTATGCAAAAGAGGATTCCAGATGAAAAGAAAGTATTTCTACTGTATTAACTGCGCATAACTATTTATATTTTAACGACTTACAATTGTAAAATCAGCGATTACAGCAATTTTCGATGGCTTGCCGGGTTCTGTTGAGCCAGCA
>WRMR01000296.1 GCA_009776995.1 Planctomycetaceae bacterium
TGTGGCCATGCACGAGTTTCGCCGGAAAACAGAGCGTCTGCGACGACACGCTGTCGAGTCCCTGGTTGTACAGCTTCGAGGTCGAGGGGCTGGAAAGCACGACACGAAACCCAAGCTGGTCGAACAGCGTGAACCAATAGGGGTAATTCTCAAACATGTTCAGCACGCGCGGAATGCCGATCTCGCCGAGCGGGGCGTCGGCGGCGTCACGCGGTTTGTAATCGAACACGCGCTCGTACTGGTACTGGAACAGATTGGTTTTCGATACGCTACCCGTGCGTCCAAGTCCTTTTTCGCACTTGTTGCCGGAAATGAATTTTTTCCCGCCGGTAAACTCATGCACCGTAATGAGGCATTGATTCGAACATGCGGCGCAGCGGCGTTGTGTGGTCGAAGTGGTAAAATGCGGCAGTTCCTCTTTCGTCATCAGTGACGTGTTAGCCGAGTCGCCCTGCGATGGGCAAGGCAGGACGGCCACGACATGACCGCCGTCGCGATTTTTCGTGCGATCAACCGCCCGTTCTTTTGCAATCAATGCGGCACCATAAGCCCCCATCATGCCGGAAATGTCAACGCGATGCACTTCGCGGCCAATGAGCAACTCGAGTGCCCGCAGGACCGCCGCATTGTTGAACGTTCCGCCCTGCACGACGACGCGCGGGCCGAGCTGTTCGGCGTCGGAGATTTTGAGAACCTTGTACAGCGCGTTCTTCGCCACGGAAAAGGCCAAACCCGCCGAGATGTCGGCCACGGAAGCGTTTTCCTTTTGTGCCTGCTTGACCTTCGAGTTCATAAAAACGGTGCAACGGGTGCCCAGGTCAATCGGGTGTTTGGCGAACAGGGCTTCCTGGGCAAAGGTTGCCACGTCAAAGCCCAGCGACTGCGCGAAGGTCTCCACAAACGACCCGCAGCCGGACGAACAGGCTTCGTTGAGTACGATCTTGTCCACGAAACCGTTTTTGATGGAAATGCACTTGATGTCCTGTCCGCCGATGTCGAGGATGAACGACACGTCCGGCACGAAATACGCCGCCGCGCGATAATGCGCGAGCGTTTCGACCTCGCCGTCGTCGATGCCGAGTGCGGCCTTGAGCAGCATTTCGCCGTACCCGGTCACGCAGGAGCCGTTGATGTGTGCCGTTGCCGGGATATGTTCGTAAATTTCGGCGAGTATTCCCAACACGGTGCTGACCGGATCGCCTTCGTTCGAGCCGTACCACGAACGGACGATGCGGTCTTGTGAATCAATCAGCACGGCCTTCGTGGTCGTCGAGCCGGAATCCATGCCGAGATACAGATCGCCCGTTGCTTCGGCAAGGTTGGCTCGTTTGGCCCGCAACGATTGATGCCGTTCGGCAAATTCGCCGTAATCATCTTCCGAAACGAACAGCGGTCGCATCCGGTCGGTTTCGCGGAAATCCCCTTGACGATGCACGTGCCGCAACCGCTGCCGCAATTCATCGGCGGAAACCGGCGCATGATCGACGGACAACATCGCCGCACCGAGCGCGACGTAAAAATGAGCGTTCGGCGGCTGCAACTGATGCGCGGGATCAAGCCGCAACGTTTCAGAAAACCGCCGTCGCAGTTCAGGCAGAAAGTGCAGCGGTCCGCCGAGAAAAGCAACGTTGCCGCGAATTTTCCGACCGCAGGCCAGGCCGCCGATGGTTTGGTCAACGACCGCTTGCAGGACACTGGCGGCCACATCCTCTTTCGCCGCGCCGTCGTTGAGCAGCATCGTCACGTCGGACTTGGTGAACACGCCGCAACGCGCGGCAATCGGATAAATCGTCTTGTGTTGGCCGGCCAACTGATTGACGCCCGCCGCGTCGGTCTTCAGCGAAACGGCGATCTGATCGATAAACGCGCCCGTCCCCCCGGCACAGGTTTCGTTCATCCGCTGGTCGATGCTGTGCCCGAAAAACGTGATTTTCGCGTCTTCGCCGCCCAGTTCGATGGCCACATCCGTCTGCGGCAGGAAGGTTTCGACCGCCTTCGCGTTGGCCACGACCTCCTGCACGAACGGCAACTCCAGCTTTTGAGAAACGCCGATCCCCGCCGACCCGGTCATCGCCACGGTGAAACTGTAATCCGCAAAACGATCAATCGCCTCGGACGCCAATTCATCAACGGTTTTGAGGACGTCGGAATAATGCCGCGTGTAACGGCTCCACAGGATTTCCCTGCGGCACTCGTCCACGACCACCACCTTGACCGTGGTTGACCCGATGTCGAGTCCCAGCCGCAACACCTGCACCGAACGCACAGCATCATCGGGTCTCAAATCATCATGATAGAGATGTAATGGGGAAATCATTTCGTCCTCAAATATTTTAATATTTATATGATCCAGTGTTGAGTTGGGTGTTAGCTGCGTCACCCTGCGACGCGGATGGTCTGTTTAACTTTTATCTTTTCGGAACGAATACTTGTCGAATCCGTGAATTTCCGCTTTGATTTTGTCTGATATGGGTGGTTCTTCAATGACTGGTTTTGTCAGATAAGAACCAACATACATTTCCAATTCCTGAAACGCTTTCAGTGGCGGCAAAATCTTTTGGAAACCATATTGATTCAAGCGTTCATTGATGACGATTGTTCCGCTTCCGAGTCTGTAAACAAAAATGGCGGTCTTGAATTGTTCAAATAAGTCCAGAAACTCTTTTTTATCTTGGAACGCAAACGCTTTTTTGAGATGATTTTTGAATCGTACAAGAAGCTCCTTTCTCTCTTTTTCACGTCTTTTTCCTCGTTCACAATACCATTCTACATAACCGTTAAAAAATTTCGGATCAATCATGTCAAGATTAAAACCATATACCGTTTCGTTTGAATTATAGATTTGCTCAATAGCGGGATAAATTTTTCCGGCAAATCCGAAGTAGATAATTGCATAATTTTTATACGACCAGGCACTAAGGCGATAATCCCACGGCACATACAAATCAACCTTTTCTTCGCATCGAAATCGCCGATATGGAAGTTGCAGATCAATACCGTTTTGCATCCCCACATCGTAATAATCGTGAAAATCGCTGATAATTCTCATAGTAAAACCGCCCAATCATTCGCTTCACGCCGTGACCGCCGGTGGGTTGTTCAATAATATGTCCAGTAGTAAGCGCGATTTGTCGAACGGTCAAAAACAGTATAACCACCATGTCCCCCCTCATCGCCATATTGGAAACGAATTCCATCGGAAACAATGATGTCCCTTCTTTTTTGCAAAGAATCGTGTTGCAAGGAATCGTGGATGTGTTCAGGGTTTTCTTCAGTCAAGTCAGTACGATTCTTCCATCGTGATTCCGACGAAACCCAATCGTTAAAACTCTTTTCCGTCATTGTGCATTCACAATACACTGGTCCACGCGGCATCATGCGGTAGAAACAACAGGAATAATCTGTACCGCCTTGAGGGATTCCGCTACGAGGGATTTGTTCGCAGGTTACGTGTTCCATAATGACCGGATCCATCCAAGCAATGTTGACCTTGACAAAGTACACCAGAAGGCTTGAGAGCAAAATAACCCCCAAAACAAATCCGCTCTTGAGCTTTTTCATAACACCCTCTCATTGATTTCATTCGTCGCTATCCAGGTCAGGGATGCAACCGGCATTCCGCAATTTGATCTTTGTATTTTTGTCGATTTTGCCGGATTTGTCGTCAATTTTACCGAATTTTCGGGATGTACGACCCCGCCGCAGTGAATTTTAAGTCCGCCGGTCTTAACACTTATCGCGCCGGTCTTAAAACTCATTCCGGCGGTCTTAACACTCATCGCGCCGGTCTCAACACTCATTCCGGCGGTCTTAACACTCATCGCGCCGGTCTTAAAACTCATTCCGGCGGACTCAACACTCATCGCGCCGGTCTTAAAACTCATTCCGGCGGTCTTAACACTTACCGCGCCGGTCTTAACACTCATCGCGCCGGTCTTAAAACTCACTCCGGCGGTCTCAACACTCATCGCGCCGGACTCAACATTCATTCCGGCGGACTCAACGTTCATCGCGCCGGATGAAACGTTCAATCCGGCGCGATCCCTTTTTGTACTCAAAACAGTAATTCTGGTACTCAAAACAGTAGTTCTGGTACTCAAAACAATAGTTCTGGTACGAATTGTTGCACTGGTGGCTGACAAAACAACAATACTGGTATGAATACCGCGTTGTTTTGGCCGAAAACCGTCCTGTTGTATATCGTCACCGGTTGAAAAAGCCTGCACAATGTGACATGGGAGTCCGTTTTCCCATGATGCCACCAGCGCAACAACCGGGTCAACGGACGCGCGCACCGGAAATTTCAATTGGCTACAGTATCACGTGCCACCAGCGTAACAACACCGCAAACGGATGATTCCGGCGGATCATTGCCTGTCATCGGCATAAAACGATCTTTTTTCACCATGAAGTCGCGAAGGAACACGAAGGTTGGGCGGTCATGTTGTGTCTGCCGGAATTTCATGCTGGTGTTTTGGTGTGGGGAGTGAGGAATGAGTCACCCTGTGACGCGGATGAGTTTGGCAGCAAGTGTTTTTTTCACTTCATCAAGGTCATGATGATGGAGCAACGGGATCAGCTTCCTGATTTCTTCAATGGGTTTATCCCACCATTTCCACTTTAACATCATTTCAATCAGTTCGTCGTCAAACCTTTTTCGTATCGGGCGGGCGGGATTGCCGGCGACGATGGTGTAGGGTTCGACGTTGCTTCCAACAACGCTGTTCATTCCGATCATCGCCCCGTCGCCGATATGGACGCCCGGCAGGATCACGGCGTTTTGACCGATCCAAACGTCATTGCCGATGACCGTGTCGCCTTTCAGCGGCATGTTCTCAAGCGGTGGAACCCCTTCGTCCCAGCCTTCAAAAATGTAAAACGGAAACGTCGAAGGGCAACCCATCTGGTGATTCGCCCCGTTCATCACAAACTCAACCCCCTTCGCGATCTGGCAGAACTTGCCAATGATTAACTTATCGCCGTAAAATTCGTAATGATGGGTAACGTGCTTTTCAAAATCGGTGTCGCTGAGATACGTGAAATCACCGACGATAATATTTTTGGCCTTGATGGTCGGTTTTACGTAGATCACATAATCAATGGCCGGCACGGGAAAGACAACGCTTGGATCGGGCTGCTTGTTATCCATTTTGAAAATCCTTCATTTACCCCAATCGCGTCCCAGTGTGACGCGGCTAACGCGGAACAATCCGGGGGGATTGCGCTGCGTTTCACACCCGGCGTCACCAAACAACCTTCAAAAACACACTCGCTGTGAATCGTATAACGTTTTCCCATTGCTGCTCCCCATGCTGAAAAACACTCCTTTTTCAAGTCGGAAAACGTTTATAACAAATAACTTAAATCACGTCAACCGCAGTTAATACAATGGAACTATGGTATATAGGTCATGTCAATCGTTCTATACCACTCGCTCCAGATTTTTCGGACGGTTTCGAGTTGCGCGGGAAAATTGTGGGCGTCTGACGCGGGCAGTCGGGGCATTTTGGCGTTGCGGGAAATGCGTTTGAGAGCTTCGTGCGCCGCTTCAACGACAGCATATTCCGGGTCGGACAACGCGGCAATCAGCACAGGGGCATTGGTCACATCACCGCTTTTGGCCAGCAGGTCAATGGCAGCCAGTCTCACTTCGGCATTGGCGTCGTTGAGCCAGCCTCTCGCGTTTTGAATCCGGTCGGTTGTCAGGAAACTTTGCAGCGAACGCGCCGGCATCCGCGATAATTCCAGGAGCGTTTCCTCGTCGATGGCGTTCAATTCGTCAATGCGTTCGAGCAGACTTTGCGACGACTGGAGTTCGGAAAGCGAGATGATTTGACCGTCACGGATGACAATATCTTCAGCGTCCGCCGACGTGGGCAGGCCGCGACCGCCCCGCATCGTCCCGCCGGCCACCGGGTCGGCGATGTGTTGCTCAATGGCCTTGCGGGTCGAGCGGCACAGCACCAAAACGGAAAACGCCGTGTCCGGCACCACGCCGCAACTACTGCTCCAACTGCCGTCCGGTTTTTGCGTCGAGATGAGATGGGGGGCAACCCAGTTGTACCAGTCGGGCGAATCGTCCGATATTCCCTCGGCCAAATCGCGGAAGGTTTCGTAGCGTTCCAGTGCGTATAAATAGTAATGCCAGTAACTGGAAGCCTGGCCGGTTCCGCGATAGTTCCGTTCGAGCCAGTCATTGCCCGCCCGCGTGATCTGGTCGAAGCGCGTTTTGGAAAAATTGCCGCGCAAGGCATCAGCCGAGGCCATGCGCCGCCGTCGTTCCTCCTCGCTTTCGATTTTTTTGAACACGGCCGGTTTGGCCTTAATCACCGACAGACTCGTCGCGGTATTGCTGACACGGGCGTCC
>WRMR01000297.1 GCA_009776995.1 Planctomycetaceae bacterium
AAAGTTGGGGAAAGTCGTCCAAATGTAGCTTGCGAAGTACTTTTCCGATCAAGGTCGTTCTCGGATCTTTTTTGACCGCCCAAACAGCACCGGTTGTCGCTTCGGCGTCGACTCGCATCGTCCGAATCTTATACATTGTGAAAAGTTTTCCACTCTTTCCCACTCGGGTTTGAGAAAAAATCCCCGGTCCTTTCGAGGTCAATTTCACCAAAAGGACCAGGAACAGGATGATTGGAATACTCGGTATCAACATCAAAACGGCTGCAATCAAATCGAACCAGCGTTTGTAAGAATGGTAAAGGGAGACCACAATTCCGGAATCCGCAACGTGGGAACTCACCACAACGAACTGTTCCTGTTCAATTTGACCGGACTGCAGATTGGATTTGCTTGCCATTTTTTCCGCGTTTTCTATAAAAACCAAAAAGAAACTACTACAAAGTCACCAAATTGGTCTTCATTGAAAACGGAGAACAATCAAAGGTAGGCGACCTCTCTCCGAGAGGCCGCGTGCGGTATTTCGCACAGAAATTTGAGTCGGCTCTCGCCGATGTTGCCTCCCGGAGGTAGACAATCTACCTTATTGAGTCCTTTCATTTTCACGAAGGCCAATTCGCTGACTTTGTACTAACCCTCTATTTTACGTCCGCGAGGCCGCGACCGAGTGGGGATTTGCGGGAACCGGATGCTGATCCACCGGTATTGGTGATTCTGCGACGGGACGATGCTTCCTGATTTCCATCTTCCGTTTGCAGGAAATGGAGAATCTTGCTCCGGGAAGTTTCTTCGTCATGCGGCATTCCCATCGTTTCCACGGCATCGGAGACGCCCAACAAAACCGACCGCCGAACTCCGTCCCGAATCCAATCGAAAAAGTTGAAATTCATGATGTATTGACTCCTTTCGGTGAAATGTTTTCCTTAATTCAAGAAAATGAACGGACGGCAGGATAACAAATTCACCGTTTTCGATCAAGAGCAAAAATCGGAACGCGGACGGGACGCCCTCGCGACAGCAGATCACAGAGAATACTTGTTTTGTCCGCAAAATAAACACAGACGTTTTTAGAGTTTTTTGAAAACTGAAAAAAACCGACATTAATCGGCAGACGTTCCTGCGAAATGCCACGATGCGGATAAACCGTTTTTGGCGACTTCGGTGGCATGGCAATGAGGGTACTCAACGCCTTGGGGACTAACGAAGGCGGCGAACCATTGGGGAACACTTGGTGTTGTCAAGTAACCCGTGAATGTTCAGCCGCATCCTGCGTTTTTGTGTAATTTTCGTCGAACCATTTTGTCCAAACTACCCAATTTCGTGAATTCCACGAAGTTTATACCCTTCGCACAAGATCAACCCGAAACCGGAATAGAGCCTATTTGAAATTGTCGAATGCCGTTACCGAATTCGGGCCGGGAATCGCCTGATGTTGTGCGCCCACGTCTTCAAAAGCGGCGGAATTCGGGCAGAGATGTACGTTTCATTTCCTCTCTTTGACCGGTTTGCCGACATCAAACGTCGCCTGGACCGCTTGTCTGCTGTTGGTGATTTCGATTTCGTGCGGCGTTGCATTGGCATTCGAAAATTGGGATTCGACTGTCCGGTACTCAACCCCGCCGTCATCGACCAGGTCGCCATAGGCATCAACAACTTGTTTGACATCTTCAACGACGGTTTTCCTGACGATTACCTTGTACATGCCAGTAGGCACACCATTGAAACCGTAAGTGGAAAGAACCGCCTTACCACTCTCATTGGTGATCCCTGATGGATGATAAACAGCCTTGGCCTCACCAGAGGATTCGAGGGAGATCGTTGCCCCGGAGAGTGCTGTTCCTTCTTGTGTAATCGTGATTTCACAAGGAAAAAGCGGCGGCAAATCTGCTGGTCTGCTGTCATTTCCACCACAACCGGTGATGGATAAAGCGACAAGCATCAATGGAATAATTATTCTTTTCATAAAGGTTTGGTGACTCAAATTGTAAACGGATTGATTGCGAAATCGTAAAAAGTATTGAAATTCAGGGGCATCGGAAGAAAAACGCAATCGCAAGATTGCGAACCGATTCCCGATTTCCCCATTCGTGTGCCGTTGTGGAAGTGCTTACAACGACCGACTTTCATTACCGTTTGGGGTGCCCATGGCTCCCCAGACACCGAATCGGCTTTCTCCCTGTAAATAGGAGCCTGTTCGCGTCATTGGTAATCCTCCCGTGTCGACGCTATCCGAAACAAATTGAACGGATCCATCCAACAAACCGACGTTCACACCGCCCGTATGGTTACTCGACGGTGCGAGTATTCCTACACGAACCGCCTCAGTGGATTCCTTATTACAGGAAGGACCATTCGGCGGTATGATTGTGTGAAATCCGGTTTGGCCTGCCAGTGCTTCCAGCCAGTTGCCGCCGCGCGGGTGGTCGTGGTTTCCAACATCTGCCCTGTACTGTGAACCGTCACGAAGTGCCATGCACATGCTCGGATGGGCATTGTAGCCGCCATCATCAAAATCCTGGTAAGCGGCAACGCCGCCTTTGATGTTTCGTTTATTCCAATCGCCAGTCACGGTTTCACTAATGACGATCGTATTGCTCGTTCCGTCGGTTGCCGTACCCAAATCACTCTGTTTGTAGTAATAAAAGAGCAACCGATGAGTCAGGTTGCCGGTTCCTGCCGTTTTTCCCACTGGCGTGTTGACTCTGTTGACTCCAACCCCGGTAAATGAATGAGTGAAAGGGGATTCATTTTGGTCCACGTGGGCGATACCATCCGCGAGGGAAATCACGATGTTTGTTCGTGAACAGGCGTGGTTGTGGGCACCGCCAAGCATCGTCAAGTCATTTCTTTCACCATCAGAAGGACAAAGCAACGCTGAAACGCGGGTGTTACGAAGCTCTTGTCCCCTGCGATTTTCCGGTGTGTCGGCAACAACACCAACGGTTGGTATCCAAGGGGCGGTGATGGTATCGTCGCTGTGAATTGCGTCTTTGAGTTGCGTTTGCTCCATATACGGAAGAAGATGGTAATGTATCGAGAAACGCTCATGCTTAACAGTGCCTTGACTGTACTGCGATGGCAGTTTTTTGTGACCATCGTGGTGATTATGCAAAGCAAGAACCCATTGCTTCATGTTGTTCGAGCACTGCATCCGGCGAGCCGCTTCACGGGCAGCCTGCACAGCAGGAAGCAGAAGGGCGATCAAAATACCGATGATCGCGATGACGACAAGAAGTTCGACAAGGGTAAAGGCATAAATTTTATGTGGATTGCCCCCCCCCCCCATTTTAACAAAGTTTTTGTGTTCCATTATTCTCTCCTTTTTGTGAGATGGGTTACTGACGATTGACAGATGATTCCGATTCACGGCGAACCGGAAATTTTCAGTATCAGTCTTACATTGTTGCCGAAAGATGTTAAGGAAAAATGAAGAAGATGTTAAATCAGGATAAAATTTTTCACAAAAAATGACTACCCTCCAAATCATCCCAAACCGCCCCCGACGATAATCGAGCGCGAACTCCATGCTACAGGAAATTTGCGTTGCCTGTCAAGAGGGCTTCCTAAATTTTGAAAAATTTCAAACATTCAAACCTTACTTCCGCGTTCTCCCCAGAGCGTCAGCGGAAATCATGGCGTCCACGATGGAATCGACCGTGATTTCAAACGGGTGGTTGTGGCAAAGTGACCCTTCGCCGGCGCAAACCTCGGCGATTTTCACCAGCTGGTCCCGGGTGATTCTTTTGAGATTGAGTTCCTCAAACGTTACCGGCAAACCGACTTTAATCATAAAATCAACGATTTCGTTCCGGTAATCCACTTCGATCCCGTCGTCGAGGCAGAGTTGTGTTATGATACCAAACGCAACTTTTTCACCGTGCATGAGGCCGATTTTTTGACATTCCGGGATATTTGATAGCTCGTTCGCCAGCGCGTGTGCCGTTGCCAAGCCGCCGCTTTCGAAGCCGAGTCCGCTCAAAAGCGTGTTTGCCTCGATCACCTTTTCGACGGCGGGGGTGAGGACTTTATTTTCCACGTCCCGTTTGGCGTCAACGCCGTACTCCAAAAGCGTGTCGAAACAGAGTTGTCCCAAATGAACCGCCGCAAGCGTTGGAACGCCGCCGGAGAGGTTTTTCGACCGGGTTTCCATTGCCGCCTCCGTTTCGACCCAAGTTGCCAGGGCGTCCCCCATTCCGGCGACGAACGCACGGACCGGAGCGTTGACGATCACTTTGGAATCAACGACGACCAAGTCCGGGTTAAACGGCCAACATTCAAAGCCGAGAAAATTGTGATTTTCGTCATACCAAACCGACGCCGCGCTGGTCGGAGAGTCATTGGAGGCAATCGTCGGGCAAGTCACCATTTTTATACCGGTATCGACAGCGGCACCTTTGCCGACGTCAAGTGCTTTTCCGCCGCCGATGGCGACGGAAATGTCGCATTGGTTTTGAACAGCGATTTCACCAACCCGTTTGCGTTCGGCAAGCGTTGCTTCGCCTTGAAAATCGACCTCAACGAATTCCATACCGTTTTTTTGCAGTGATGCCCGGACGGTCGGGCCGACAATCTCTTTCAGGCAGCCGTCCCAGAGGAGGAGCGGTTTCTTTCCGAGTGGTGCGAGGAGTTCACCAAGCTGTGCCAAAAGGTTTGGGCCTTGAACATATTTACGGGGACAAATCAATGTGCGTTTCATGGGAGAGAGTGAGGGTTAATGGGGTGGTAACACAAGTTGAGATTAAAAACTGTTGAAAACAAGACCGTATCACAAAACAGGTTATGATTCAAGAGCGTTATCCGGAATTTTCAAAAAATGCGGCGTGGGCCCTTGCGCTCCCAGGATTGTCATTTTGGCTTTTTTTCGTAAAATGTGGGCTCCCAATTGATTCTGTAAACTATTGTTTTTTGCGTCAGACACCGATTATGCCGAATTTTTTCCTTGACAACCAGGACATTCTTTTTCACCTTGAACATCTTAACCTTCGTGAAATCGCCGAGATTCAGGAACGGGACACCCCCAATGGGGACGCCGATTATGTGCCGGACTCGATTGACGACATGATCGACAATTACCGCCGTATTCTCGAAATCGTCGGCGAAGTCGCGGCGGAAATCATCGCTCCCAGTGCCGAGCAGGTGGACGCCGACGGAAATACGCACAACGCCGCCGAGGGGACCGTAACGCTACACCCGCTTGTTCAGCGTAACCTTGACCGGCTCACGCAGGCCGATATGATGGGCTTCACGATCCCGCGAAAGTACGGCGGACTGAATTGCCCGATCACGATTTACACGATGGCAACGGAAATCGTAGCCCGGGCGGATTGTTCGTTTATGAACATGTTCGGACTTCAGGGGATCGCCGACACGATTTATGCGTTCGCGTCGGAAGAAATCAAAGACGAGTATCTGCCGCTCTTCAGCTCCGGGAAAGTCACCGGAGCAATGGTCCTCACGGAACCGGACGCCGGGAGCGATTTGCAGGCGGTCCGCTTGCGGGCCGACCAGGACGCCGACGGAACCTGGCGTCTCAACGGCGTCAAGCGGTTCATCACGAACGGCTGCGGCGAAGTCTTGCTCGTCCTGGCCCGAAGCGAGCCGGAAATCGCCGACGGCCGCGGTTTGAGCCTGTTCCTCTGCGAACGTTCCCCCGCCGTGAAAGTGCGTTGTTTGGAAAAGAAACTCGGGATTCACGGCTCCCCGACTTGTGAATTGGTGTTCGAAAACACTCCGGCGAAATTGGTCGGCGAACGGCAACGCGGACTGATTACGTATGTGATCGCGTTGATGAACGGAGCGAGGCTTGGAATCGCGTCGCAATCGCTCGGTGTCGCCGAGGCGGCGTATCGGCTGGCGCGGGTGTATGCGAATTCCCGTGAACAGTTCGGGGCCCCGATTGAACGCCTTGCCCCGGTTGCCGAAATGGTCACGCAGATGCAAATCGCGATTGAAGCGGAACGGTCGCTCGCCTACGAAACGGCGCGGGTTTGCGATTTGGAAAACAACCTGAACCGGCTGGTGGAGCGGGACAACCAGAATCTTTCGGACGCGGAAAGGCGGGAGATGAAGCAGACCGCCCGGGGTTACAAACGGCTCAATGCGATGCTGACGCCGATGAGCAAGTATTATGGCAGCGAAATGTGTATCGAGGTGACGAACAAAGCGGTTCAAGTGCTCGGCGGGTCCGGTTATATCAAAGACTACGCCGCCGAACGGTATTTGCGTGACGCCCGAATCACGAGCTCATTATCTTTATCCCTTTTATAGTTCAGTATGCTTACATTGCGATATAATGAACCCGTGTTTATC
>WRMR01000298.1 GCA_009776995.1 Planctomycetaceae bacterium
TTCAAACTTGCAGGATCATTCATGATGGCTGTCAATACGTCCAGTGTGGCCAGACGTTCCATTTCTATGCCGTCTTCCCACGTTCCGCGTTGGGGCAGGTCGTTCAGTCCCTCCATGAGGTGCCTGAGTTGTTCCGCGTTGGCCTGCGTCAGGAGATTGCCATTGTACGCCAAACTATGGGCGATTCCTTCACAGGCAATGCCCACAATCTGCTGAAAAAAGCGGCCGGGCCGGATAAGATGCCGCCCCAGCCGATAACAGGCAAGAATATCCTCAATGGCACCGTCAATGTCGCCTTCCGCAACGCGAATCGTTGCCCGTGCTTCCAGACCACACGCGAATGACCGGATGCCCTGGATGTCCGGTAACGGAGCAAAATAAAGACAGGTCGCGCCCCTCGGGATCACCGTCGGCGTGACAAAGACCGGCTTTTTCGTCGCTTCAACAATCAGGTCAAGTGCCGCATTGTTGGCCTCAAACCATTCCCGGACAATGGGCAGCTTGTGCATTTCGGGATACTGCGCGGCGAATTCCCAAAGAAGCGAGGGATTGTTGTTCACTTCCTCTTCAATTGTCCTTTGACCCCCATACCCCACCACTTCTTCGTTCACATCCGGTTCCGGCTCGCCCCGGATTTTTTTCATGTTGGCGAGAATTTCATCAAAATCTTCAGGACGATATTTGTATCTGCTGTCAAAAAAAGTATATTGATCGGCAAACGCCAGCGTCGGCTTGTCGAGAATGAAATCCAGCCCCAGCTTTTCGTAACGTCGTTGTGTGTGTTCGGGCAACAGCGATTTTTCCATCGGCCCGATGGCACGCATGACCATGCGGTAACCGTTCTCGTCGGTCGCCATTTCCGGCGGATAGACCATCGCTTCGATGGCGGCCATGTAATCGACGAACCTGCCGTCAGGCGTTCGCGGCTCGGTGATGTGCGTGATTTCCGGCGCAACACGCGGCGGCACACTCCGCATGACGTTGAACCAAAACAAAATCAGCAGCACCGCCCCGCCGCCCCAAAGATAAGCCAGACAGCCGATCTTGCGCGGCTGCTGCTCTTCCTGTGCGGCGGAAAGTTTGACCATGCCAACCGGGATGGACGGGGTTTCGTGGTTGTCTTGCGTTGACATTCTGGTTTCCTTGAATCAAATCTTACGACGATATCCTCGCGTCGCAGGGCGACGCGGCTAACGATTCACGATTCTATCTTCCCCCCTGTGGCCTGTCCAGCCTGAAATTTGATGCTGACAAAAACGTGATAATTCCTGTATTGTTGGCATTTTCGTTCCAACGCACGGAGGAATTTTCATGAACACTGAAAAATATAGGGTGTAACCTTGAATTTACGTAATCCAGACAACACAGGGTGTTTTGTTTCGACCTGACAGGCCGAATATTCGTCGTGCAACTCTTGTGCAACAAAATTTTATTCTACCCACGCTTCAAGCCTCACACGCCTTGACTCACCTCAACTCATGCCACACGGGGGCGAGCGTTTCAAGCAACTTCAGGTAACGTTCATATTTTTTTTCATAAACGGCGGCCAATTCCGGGTTCGGTTGGTAAACGCGGTTGATGACCACCATGTTGCGGCAGGCTTCCTCGTAAGTCGGGTAAACACCCGACGCAACTGCCCCGCAAATCGCCGCGCCCAGGCAACCGAGTTCGGTTCCGGCGGGGATTTCGACGGGTATCTGGAAAACGTCGGCAAACATTTGTGCCCAGACCTTGCTGTTGGCCGCACCACCGGTCAGCCGAATTGTCTGCGGACGAGTGCAAAACCGCCACAGCCGTTCCACATGCCAGCGATGCCCGAAAATCACGCCCTCATAAATGGCACGCAAAACATGCGAACGGGTTTGGCGTCCGTCCAGTCCGAACAAGCAACCTTTCGCGTCAAGGCTGACCGGCCCGCCGTAAAGATAGGGCAGGAAGATGACCGCCGAATCCCCTGGCTGCGACTGCAAGACGACTTCGTTGCAATAGTCGTAAATGCTGAAGGGCATCCCGTCCATTTTGATCATTTCGCGGTCGGATTCAAAAAATTGCGAGACAAACCATTCGAAATTGGCGGCCGAGGTCGCGCTGCCTTCGAGCATGAGGTAATAGCCGTTGATGCTGTAACAACTTGTCATGAACATGTCGCGGTCGGCGACGGGGGTTTTTGAGATGAACTGGTTGTTGCCCCATGTCCCGGCGATCATGCAAAAGATGCTCTCGTCCGTCATGCCGACGGCCAGTCCGCAGGCGTCGATGTCGAACATGCCGCCTGCGACGGGCGTACCTTCGGGCAGACCGGTCAGCCGCGAAGCTTCCGGCGTGACCGTCCCGCAAATCTCCGCCGAACGTTTGAGCGGCGGCATGATCCGTTTCCAGGGAAGCAGCCCCCACGCTTCGAGGACTCCGTCGTCGTAACAGGCGTTGCCGACGTCGATGAGACTGGTGCCCGACATGTCGGTCAGTTCCATGTACGCTTCGCCCGTCAATTGGTAACGCACGAAATCCTTGCACATGAAAAGATGCTTCGTGCGGGCAAGCGTCTCCGGTTCGTGGTCGGCCAGCCATCGCAATATCGCGTTCGGCTGTCCGGGCCAGAGCGACTGCATGGTCTTCGGCAAAATGCGGTCGAGTACATTTTCGCATGTCCATCGCTCAATGTATTCGCGTGCCCTTGCGTCGGAGGAAATGATGCCGTTTCGCGCAGGCGTGCCGTCGTCCGCGATGAGATAAAGCCCGTTGCCGTGACCCGTGCAGGTGACACAGACGACCTGTCGCGAATCCACGCCGGAACGTTCGAGGACTTCGCGAATGACTTCGCAAACGCCGTTCCACAGAGCGTTCATGTCGTTTTCCGTCCAACCGGGGTGCAGGTAAATATGCTCCACTTTGCGCGAAGCCACCGCGTGTTCCCTGCCGGTGGCGTCGAACACCGCTGCCTTCACTATCGTCGAACCGCAATCAATGCCGAGAAAATATGTCATGTTGACTCCTTGCAAGTTAAAAAAAAACGGTAAGAGAGAAAAGATGGCAAGCTCCAACAGCTCTTTCCCGTGGCAAACTGTCACTCCTCTTTTTTGACGAGTACCATGTCGAGAACTTCGGGAATCGGTGGGCCGAAACGGCTGGCACCGACAAGGTTTCTACTCCTGCGCACAAGTTCCAAGGTGGTATCGGGAGCGGGAGGTGGAGCAGCCGCCACCGGTGGATAGTTTGGCATGAGACTTATGGTTTGCCAACCCAAAGTCAATTCGGTGTAACCCTCTTTTAACACAGCAAAACCGATGGATTGGATGTCACTCTCATCAATTTCATTGAAATCAAGTCCGACCAGACCGTTTGCATCGGTACGAAATGTTTCGGTATTCATAAATGGGGGAAAAGGGGCAAATGGCACGAAGGTCATGGTGGGAACGTTACCATTGATGATGACGCTGACAAACGCGTTGGCACAAGGTTCTTCCGTATCATAATCCACAACCCGCACCACCATCTTTGGCGGAACGGTCCACCCGACGGCAGCGGGAATGAAGGGACGCGGTTGTTCTTTGTCGAGTGGCAACATTCTGACCGTGTAGGGTTCTTCACGGGGACGAAATCGATACAACGGCAACTCGGCAATGTATGGTGTTGGAAACTGCTCCGGATTAAGTTGGGGTTGATCGTAAACCCAAGCCCAAATCTCACCACGGGGAGCGTCATTCCATTCCCAGATACCGTTTTCAAGAATACGTCCGGGGACCACATCAGGCATAAGGTAATGATTGGGGAGGCCTGGTGAACTCATGCCAAAATATCGTCGGACCACAATGGGAGAGAGTGTTTTCCCTTTTTCATCAATGGCACGAATGAGAATCGTGTTCCCTTTTTGAAGCGTTACGTTGATTGGCATATTGAATTGGTCCGGTGCGATTTTGAGACCGACGGATTTCATGCCTGATGCCTGAACCAGGAATTCAAATCCGGTATTTGGAAACGGCGAAAAAATCCGAAAATGCCCGTCCTGATCGGTTTTCGCGAGAGTTTTTCGACCATTCTGCATCGTGATTGTTGCCTCAGCAACAGGTTTCCCTTCCGCATCAGTCACACGTCCGATAATTTCCGGCTTTTTCTTCATGGTGAATTGTTCGGGGATCGAATCTTTGTCATCGAATTGTGTCGAATTGAAATACTCCGGGTGTTCAATGGATAAAAAGCCGGCTTTGAACAGGGTTTCGTCGTGGGGCAAGGGGCCAATTTCAAAGAAACCAATTTGATCGGTGAGTACAGTGAGACGCTCTGCCATGGGAACAAGGGAAACAACATCGTTGAGCTTTTTTTCCGTGTTGGTAGTGATGGCCGTCACATCCACTTTGGGGTGAAAACGGAGTTCGACCCCTTCAATACCTTTTTCGGTTGCTTCGTCCATGACCTGACGGGTGTACGTTTTGGCAAGAACAAGAATTGCCTCCATTTTTTCCGGAACATCAACGATTGAAGCCTCTCGATTTTGAGACAATAAAAGCGATGCTGGAAGGTGGCGATCTCCCGACGATGCAATGATTTGCAAACCGTCAAACGTTTTGTTCTCGAATCCACGATAGGTGATGACGGCCACACCGTTATTGTCGGATTGAAATTCCTCCCGATAAAACTCCGGTCGTTCTCTTGTCACATAGTCGAAACCTTTTAATGCAACAACTTCAATTCTTGTGTCTGCAACAGGTTCACCCGTTTCATTGACGGTACGAACTTCAGTGAACGCGGGGAATCGCCACCCCCGGAGCGCCACCTTCTCAAACACCACATCGAAATCGGTAATCTGCGGTGGCACGGAAGCTGTTTCATCCGCGTACAGAGTCACCAAGCTGCCAACAAACCAAAGAATCATTGTGCCAATGACACGATATAAGGCTGTTCTTTTCATTGTTCTGTCCTTTCGTGTTTTACCGTCATCGAACACCGCTGCCTTCACCATCGTCGAACCGCAATCAATGCCGAGAAAATATGTCATGTTGCTTCCCTGTATCTTGTATGAGTGCAATTTTTACATTTTCCGAGAGAACTGGATTATACCATAAAACGGTCGCCGTAAAAACAATTGCCGGAATTGCCAGCGTCAGGCATCAACTCGTTATCAGCGACATCACGACATCGTGATGCCGAACGTACCAATGTTGCCTGCACCGGTCTCTATCAGCAGGCGGAGGCGGAAGGCTGGGACCTCGGTGCGCTGTCGTTGGGCGATTCGATTGCGGCTTCGACGGCGTTCAGCGCGGGCTTGTGGGGCGAGTGCGCGACGGCCAACACGTCGATGTTCAGCAGTGCGCGTTCGGATAACACGCTGGTGAACTTTTATGCTACCATGTATCTTTTCTTCTATAAACTTAAAAAAAGGTCTGAAAAAATGAAATCGATAATTGAGATAATCAAAAAAATAATGGCTGTAAAATTTGTACGTATTGCACTTGGCTTGTTTCTATTATCAATCGCATTGTTCGTATCATATTTTGCTGCATACAATAGAGATTCCTGGAGAGTCCATCCCGATGAAGTCGAAGTGCGGGATTGGATTGCAAGTGTCGATGGTCTTTTCCATTCGCGTGATGATAATGAGAGGCATATTACCTCGGTCCACTTTAGAAACTGTGATATCACGGACGACGACCTGATTCGTTTAAAACAGCTTTCTAAATTACGGTTGCTTGAAATATCAGATATAGACATTACTGATCAGGCGATTCCAACGCTTGTCAGTCTCAGGTCATTGGAAACATTGAATCTTAGAAACACAAAAATTACGGAAGAAGGACGTGAGCAATTGCATAAAGAGCATCCTGTACCTTATCTGACTGTTAATATTGAAATTACGGATGGTATCGGATACAGATATGTGCCTGCCTACGTATCTTCGCCCGACGCGGAAACCGCCGAATCGAAACGCGAAAACAGGAGATAAAGTTCGTCTCTTTCGTATTTTCGTGCGGTGTCCTTGTCCAGGTTCTTTGACAGACACGGAAACCGCCGAGAATCGAAGCGTGAAAACGGGAGACAAAGTTCGTCAATTTCGTTGTTTCGCGTGTTTCGTATTGAAAAATCCCTCGAATAACCCGTTTATTCACCAAATTCTGCCGGAAATTCGTCAAAAAAACGCGGAATTCGTACAAAAAGAGATGCTCGCGGATGGAACGTTTCACCAATCTGATGGAACGTTATCACCGATTGATGGAACGTTATCACCGATTTGCTCAACGTTATCACCGATTGATGGAACGTTATCACAGATTTGCTCAACGTTATCACCGTTTGGTGGAACGTTATC
>WRMR01000299.1 GCA_009776995.1 Planctomycetaceae bacterium
CGACGATGCACGAATCAAATTGGACTCCGTGTACCCGAAATTCCACTTCGATAACGAATGATTATATTTTTAGTCAACTTACAGTTTTAGCCTGGACACAGCACTAGTATTATTGCCATTATTCATTATATGGGTTGTTGGGGATCTAATTCCTTACGTGATAAGTATTTTACGCATCAAAAATGCCAATAGGAAAATTGAGGAATTACAAGCAGAATTGAACGATTACATCAGTATCAAAGAGCGTGAAAATGAGGAATTCATTCAAACAAAATATATCCCTTACCAAACACAAGGGGAGCAAAAAAAAGAAGAACTTCGCAGAAAAATGGTAACCTATGAAGTTGCTATACGCGAAAGAGATGAGTTGCCTGCCAAGCTGAAGCACGAAGACCAGATTCGCGTGTTGCGTTCCAAACATGATGCCCAGATGAAGGTGTTGGCTTACCAAAATGATGTCTTGATTCGGTCGATTGAAAAGGCACATAAAAAAGATCAAAAGGAAATAAAACAACAACACATAAAAATCATTACAGATTTTGCAAAGCAATCGCCTGAAATGGTGCGTCCGCTGACAGACCTTTGCTTAGTAGCCTCGCCAAAATAACATTTACAAACGCCCGTTAATATGTTATGATTTCTTTCATGGAGGAATTTTATGGAAGCGATCCTTGCAAGGAAGTTTCAAACGTTGAAACCTGAGTGGAACGAACGTCAGCGTCGTCTTTGGGCGGCCAGCGAAGCGATGTGTTTTGGGCATGGCGGTATCAGTATCGTTGCCCGTGCGACGGGGCTTTCCCGGCCTACGATCCTCAAGGGTATCAAGGAACTTAAAACCAGCGAGCGTCTTGCCGAAAATCGGGTGCGACGTGAAGGTGCAGGTCGAAAAAAAACAACCCAAAAACAACCGGACTTGCTGCCTGCCCTCGACGCCCTCGTCGAACCGACTGCCAAGGGTGATCCTATGTCGCCCCTCCGCTGGACAACGCACAGCACACATCACTTGAGCGTGGCATTGATCGAACAAGGATTCGAGGTTTCGCCAAGACAAGTTTGTCGGTTGATGCACGAGTTGGATTATCAACTGGCTGCGAATCGCAAGTCGCTCGAAGGCGGAACGAATCCCGATCGCAAGACGCAGTTCGAGTTCATCAACGCACAGGCTGCGACGTTTTTGAAGCAGGGTTGTCCCGTCATTTCGGTCGATGCGAAAAAGAAGGAGTTGATTGGGAATGACCGGCAAAACGGCAGGGTTTGGCGTCCGAAAGGCGAGCCGGAGTTGGTGAAGGTTTACGATTTCATCGACAAGAAACTCGGCAAGGCCACGCCTTATGGCGTTTATGATTTGAGCAAAAATCTCGGTTGGGTGAACGTCGGCATCGACCATGACACGGCGGAATTTGCGGTGGAATCGATTCGACGCTGGGACAAACATTGGGGCAAGGAACTTTACCCGAACGCAAAAGATATTTTCATCACGGCGGACGGCGGCGGAAGCAACGGCAGTCGCCTTGGGAAATTTTGCCTGCAGGAGTTTGCGGATGAGAGCGGCTTGACGATTCATGTGAGTCATTTTCCGCCTGGTACGAGCAAATGGAACAAGATTGAGCATCGGCTGTTCAATCACATTTCGATGAACGGGAAGGGACAACCGCTGACGAGTCTGGACGTCATCATCAATTTGATCGGTCATACGACGAGCCAAACAGGATGGAAAGTTTACGCGATGGAAGACCACTATATTTATCCGATATATTTATCCGACGAAACGTAAAATCACCAACGAACAACTCAACGCCTTGAATATCACCCGAAATGACTTCTTGGGAAAAGGGAACTAGACCGTAAAATCCAATTTAACGTAACTATTGTAAGTGTTATTTTGGCGAGACTCCATAGACATCCAACGCACTCAGCCGTTGTTGGAAAATTTGACGCAATTCCATCTGAACAGAACGGTAGGCATCCCTGAGTTTCTGGCTTTGGGGCAGTCGCATATTAGCTTTCCTTTGCCAGATGGTTTTCAAGCAAAAGAATGGAGCAGGGACGTTCAGCACTTATTGAGTTTTCCGTTCAGCAAGCCACACTGTACGGGCAATACGGTGCCGGTGTCGTTACAAAAGCCAGAACGGATGACGACGATTATTTAAGATTACCGTCCAGCAAGCCTCTGTCCGGTCAATCCAATGCTGACTCCGTCGCAAAGAATAACACCGTCAGAGACGATGATTTGATACGCGATTTATTGATGCGTCTCCTGTTTGCCATGCCGGTTGGGTCGTTGCAAATCACGGCGATTAACCCGCAACGGGGAACGACGCTTGATCTATTCAACACGCTGACAGACATTCGAAAGCTTGTCCCTGTCGGGAAATGGCTGACGCTTTCCGAGGATTTTACAAAACCATTGCGTGAACATTACGACTATGTGGAGGAGTGTAAGCGACAGCGTTTCCGTAACGGCATTAGCGATTGGGAGGGATACAATGTCAATGCCAGAAAAAACTCGGAGCAACCATTGCCTTACAAGGTGCTGTTCATTTTCGGCTTTCCCGATCAATTTTTGGATGGCAGTATCATGCAATTGAAAGGCATTTTGGAAGAGGGAATAAGATGCGGTATTTTGCCAATTATCACTATCGACGACTCAAAAATAGACCCGCAACGTCAACCGAAAGCAGCAGAGATTCGGGATTGGTTACGAAAAAATGCGGAGCCCATTCATTCAACCTATAAGCCGAAACTGGATCGACTGAACATAACTGCGGAGAGATCAGAGCCGCCTGTCTCACTGGAACGGGTATCAGAATATATACAATGGATTCAAGCCGCCTACAACGAAATCGACAAGTAGGAAGAGCAGGAAAAAGAAGAGATCGCTAAACGGGAAGAACAGGCAATCAAGATAGAAAAACGTGATAAAGAAATTGAAGAACGCCAATGATTCTACTAATGAGCAGTTGAGGTATGTCACTCTACCTGGCCTACCCCGGAGTTGACGGGCAGGCTATTCGTTAGATGATTTATTGAAACGCTCTACTCGCAATCTTACGATTGCGGCTCTGATTCGGTACTTCGTGGTGAATAAAACCCCACGATGACAATGACCGGGGACTGTGCGTGGCACTGTGCAGTGAACGGTTGCGTTACTTTTTCCTGTTGAGATACCGGTTGCTGTGCGAATCGTCATGGTCGTGGCAGACGGCACAGTCCATTTTTGCATTGGCGTCGGCTTGCGTCCCGCCGGGATTGTGGCAGTCGGCACAGGTTGCGGTCGGCAAAAGCGGCGATGAGGAAGTCATCACGATGGAATACCTCAACGAGCTGGAACGCGGGATGCTTGACGCGGTGGAACAGCTCGAATTTGAACGTGCCGCCGTGTTGCGCGACCGGATCGAGGAAATGCGGAAGAATCTCGGCAAAAAAGTCGGCATCGTCAACTTCGACAAGATCACACCGAAAGGCCGCAAGCGTAAAAAACAGCAACCGAATGCGGAAACCGACCCCCTGCCCGGAAAAACTCGCGGCTCCGGCAAACCACGCAACGGTCGCGGCCTGCCGAAACCGGAGCGGTGAGCGGTTCAGGGTTCCTGGTTGATGATGTCGCCAAACGGGTCAGATTCTTCTTCACTCCCAAATGGGTTCAACTCTTCCGTTGCCTCATTGTCTTCTTCGAGACTGAAAATATCAACGACTGCCGGCTCCTCTTCCTCATCAAGATTGCTCCCGGAGGAATTGGATTCCACAGAGGTATTATCCAATGGTTCCTGCGGCGTCAACGGGCCAATGATTTGCAGAGGAACGTCCGGTGCTGCGGGAGGGGCTTCCAGAGTCATTCCCCTGACAGGCTCTTTAACCTCTTCTTGAATGGTGATACCCGGTGTTGCAAAAGCTGTGTCGTGTTTTCTGGAAATCGTAACAAATTTTCCGGATACAATATTTTGCCGTTCCTTCTGAGAAAATGCGGGAATCGGTCGCAAACGTTGCGGTGCCGCTGGAGTTGGCTGCACCAATTCGGGCAGTTGGCTTGACCGGTGTGACGAAACATCGACGTCGAAAGAAGGGTTGCGTGTTGGAAGCGGCATATTCGTCATCGTTGGGCCAACTCCCGGCGGATAGTGAAACGCGGGCACGATCGGACACGGAGGCGTCAGTGGGACAGGAACACGATTTCCCTGCCGAAGGTTCATCACCCTGGGCATACATCCACGCCATTGGGCATATCCTCCGGTGGACAACCCAATCATCATTGACACAACAATTAACGGTAATAATTTTTTCATTGTCTGAAATTTCCTTGTAATGATGTCATTTGATTTTCATTGATGACAACAATTCCTTGAATCGCTATGGAGCCAACAGCCAATAGCGTAAAATTTGGCGCATTTTACCAACAACACTGTAAAACGCAATCGGCAGGATTTCTGATTCCATCGTTTTTTATGAGGAAACAAGAGATCGAGTCCATTGCTCTCTGAGAGTAAACAAAATACGTGATTTGGAAAAACAAACTTGTCAATAATTGTGAAATACTAAAAAATATTAATAACAGTTCGACAATAGCGAAGTGAAGCGACTGAAACAAAGGTGAGTGACTGACTTCCAGGCGGTCACAGATAACGAATTGCTGACTCTGTCAACCACTGTACGAGGAGTTCTTGCCCGTAGTGGTCGGGTAAAGTTTCCGAAATCGGGTTGATCGTGAAACCCAGCACAATAAAGGCCAGGGTCGCAACACCGAGCATGGTGCGGAACACGCCGATTGGCGGCTCGTCGTTTTGCGTCGGTGGATGACGCGGATTCATCAGGAAGATCAAAAATAACATAAAGAGCCAGATGAACGCCTGCGAAAAAATCACACAAGCGACGATCAGCGTGTAAAGCAACACCGAAAGAGCCGGGGCGCGTTTGCCCAGAATGGCGTAAAAGACGTGTCCGCCGTCCAACTGCCCGAGTGGGAACAGGTTGAGTGTCGTGAGGAACAACCCGAACCAGCCTGCCATGCCGATGGGGTTGAGGTAGAGCGTCATTTCGTCCGGGATCGGGCCGAAGACCAAGTGGCTGAGCCATTGCAACAGAAGCGGGTCGCCAAATTGCAGTGAATGGCCGACAATCGGGCCGACCTCGGCTTGCTGGATGCCGATGACGCAAAAGATCAGCGTCGGAAGCAATCCGGCCAGCGGTCCGGAAATCCCGATGTCGAACAGTACGCGGCGATCGGGGATGCGACCGTCCATTTTGATGATCGCCCCCATCGTGCCGAAGATTGCACCGGGAATCGGTAACGGAATAAAATACGGCAAACTCGACCGGATGCGATAGCGGCGTGTTTGAATGTAATGCCCCAACTCATGGCAGGTCAGAATCGACATGACGCAACAGGCAAAAACGAATCCACCCGCCCAAGTTACCGAAAGCCACGTGGCAACGTAAAGCAACAGCGGCATGCGCCAGTTTAACCCCATTGTGCCGGATGAAGTCCCCTGTTTTTTGGGCGGCGCAGGAGGCAAGATGACGGCCAATGGTCGTTCGGGCGGTTCGGCGGTCAAATCAATTTGTCTGCCCGTCCCCGGTATTTCCGTAGCAAAATAATGCGCGAGCGCATGAAGCGAAGTCACCCGGATTTTGGAAGCGGGAATGACCACGGCGTGTTCATCCGGGGGTAAAGTGTTCTGTTCCAGTGAAGCAAAAAACGTATCCGCCGCGTTTTCATCGGAGAACGGGGGAACCTTTGCGTTGGAGTTCAGTTGGTCGTCCAAAAAAGATCAGTCTTCAGTGAAAAGTCAGGGCAATCGTGAAAAAAATGAAGGGCGGCCGCTCAGGACCGCCAGATGATCGAATATACAAAAGGATTCTATCATTCGTCCGCCGGGTCGTCAAGATCACGCAGTTTGAACCGGGCGACTTGCTGTTGCAGACTCGACGCCACGCCGGACATTTCATTTGCAGCACTGGCCGACTGTTCGGCTGTGGCCGAGTTCTGTTGCGTCACCGAGTCAATCTGCTGTAAGCCGATCGTGACCTGGTTGACCCCTTGGGCCTGTTCATTGCTTGCATCCGCAATTCCAGTAATCAGATCGGACATCTCTTTGATCTGGGTGACAATCTCATTCAGGACTTCCGACGTATGGGCGGCCACTTCGCCTCCCGTTTTAATCTCTCGTCCGCTTGTCGCGATCAGGTCGGCGGTTTCTTTCGCCGCCTTCGCACTCCGGGCGGCAAGATTCCGCACTTCCTCGGCAACCACCGCGAAGCCTTTCCCATGCTGCCCGGCACGTGCGGCTTCGACG
>WRMR01000300.1 GCA_009776995.1 Planctomycetaceae bacterium
CGCCAGATCAGGTGCGATGTCATCCAATGCGGATTCACCAGGAACAGGCCGCTACCGTCGATATTCGCCGTGACCAGTCGCGTCCACCATGCACTCTTGCCTGCCTCGCGTTGCCAGCGATGGAGGAACAAAAAGCGTTTGCCGTCCGGCGCAACGAGCAGATGGTTAAACCAATGCCTGGCACCTTTGTCAAACTCTCCTTCGGGCGGGGCGATTGCGGCGAGGGTCGAAAACGGGACGATCAACTCCGACTTGCCGGTCGCCAGTGCGATGCGCCAAATGCCTGCGTCGTCCGGTGCCGCAACATCGGCGTTCGGATCGGCTATCCCGCAATAACCGTAACCGGGCCGCGTGTTGTTCAGACGGCGAAAATCGGGATAGAACCCCCATTTTCCGTCCGGGCTCAAAGCGTAAATCGGGTTGTCGAGCGTGAGAATGTCTTTTCCCCGGACGTCGAGCATTTTGGACACGAAACGGTCATTTTCGCGGTCGTTCCAGATGACGGTCGATTCCGTGCCCGGCACCCATTGGAGCAGGCAGCCTTGTTGCCAGTTCCACGCTTTGGTCGAACCGAGTGCGATCCAGCGATCCTTGTCCTGGAGGTCGATCATGCCGACGCGGATCGTATCGTCCGGCTCCGGCGACCGGCCTTCAAAATCCACTTCGTTGGCCAACACGAAGCGGCTGGACGGATCGAACAGGTGAATGTCGTAATAACCGCGCCAGTGAAACTTCGGACCGTTGGTGATCCGGCGAATCGGCGGCAACGATTCCCCGGCGGCTTGCGACGACCGCGACAACGCAACCAGACCAAACGATGCGGCTGCGGAGTTTGTCAAAAAATCCCTGCGTGTCAACATGATGGGTGCCTGAACAGTAACGATGATCTGATTTAATTTTCACAAACTACCACAATTCCATGTCATAAGCAACAGGACGCAGGAAAAATGGAAGGTGATTTTTTTCCGGGATGAACAACCAGACGGGTTGCGGCAACCCACCTGATAAACCGGCCACGGACATTCCCGGCTGCTGTTCCGGTGAAAAACTCACTCTGCACTCTGCGTTCCGCACTCTGCACTCCCGCGTTACGGTCTTTGCGATTCTTCGGCAAAGCGTTGGGTCATGGTCTCCCATTGCTCGACGAGTTCCCGGAGTTTTTCCGGGTGTTGCGCTGACAGATCCATCGTTTCGGCGCGATCCGTCTGCAAATCATAGAGCCGCCACTGGCCGTCGCCTTGCCGATCTTCGGCGGTTGAAACGGCCTTGAGCCATCCGTTTCGGATTCCACGGCTGCCTTCGTGCGAAAAATAGAAATCCCGTTGCGGGAAAGTGTTATCCGTTCGCGCATCGTCACTTTGGATCGCGCCAAGCAAACTCCGACCCGAAAGCGGAAGCCCGGATTGGTTCGGCTCCATCGAAGCACCGCTCAAATCAATCCAAGTCGGCAGCAGGTCGATGACGTGTCCCGGTTCGTGACGCAAACCACCGCGCATCGTTTCGGGTATCCCCTGCGGCCAATGCACGATGAGCGGTGTGGAGATACCGCCTTCATGCGTCCAGATTTTGTGCAATCGGAACGGCGTATTGCTTGCGGTGGACCAGCCCGCTCCCACGCAAAGAAACGATCTTCCCGAACCGGGAACCGCATTCGGATCGTGATTGTCGCCCCGGATCATCACTTCCGGCGAGCTGCCATTGTCCGACAGCACGAAAATCGCCGTGTTGTCGAACATGTCGTTTCGCTTGAGTTCCGCGATGATTCGTCCCACTTCCCGGTCAACGCAATCGACCATCGCGGCGTAGATCGCCATTTTTTCCGTCTGAAATTTCTTTTGGGAATCCGTGAGCGTGTCCCATGCCACCGGATAGAGAACTTCATCCGGGCCGAGTGGTCCGAGGTTGTCGAACCTGTAAGCCGGGCCGACGTTTTCATCACGGGGAGAAAGCGGCGTGTTGATGATTCCCGCTTTGGTCAACCAGTCGTAACGTTGTTGCCGGATTGCATCCCAGCCTTCCAGGTAGCGGCCGCGGTATTTGTCGATGATCTCCTGCGGTGCGTGCAAGGGGAAATGCGGTGCCGTATAGGCCGCGTAAGCGAAAAAAGGCATGTCGGGCTGATTCTCCGCATGATCATGCAAGTATCCGATCAGCTTTTCCGTAATGAACGTCGTCGTGTAATATCCGCCGTTGTCATCGCGATTCACCGGAGGCAGCGGCTTGCCGTCTTCCTTGTGGTCCTGCGGATAAAAGTTCCGGTCATGATCGTTCAGTTCATAGGAATGATCGAACCCGCCGTCAAGACAGGGACGATTGGCACCGGGAACGTGCCATTTGCCGCTGTGATAGGAGCGATAACCGGCGGTTTGCAGATAATGAGGAGCCAGTGCCGTTCCCTGGGGAAGTTTTCCCTGCGGCGGATCGCTCCGAACCTGTTGCGGGTAAAACCCGGTCATCAACGCGGTTCGCGTCGGCCAACAACGTGTCGTGTTATAAAACTGGGTGAAACGAAGTCCGCTTTCCGCCAGCCGGTCGATGTTCGGCGTTTCAATCTCGCCGCCATAACAACCGAGATCGGAGAACCCCATATCGTCGTAAAGAATGACAAGAATGTTGGGCGGTGTTTGTGTTTCGTCCGCTGACAAAAATATCGTCAGCCACGACAAACCAACCACCGCCGTCAACACGCGAAGGACAGTGTTGCGGATCATGCTCGCTCCTTTCATAAGAGTGTTGCGGGAATCAATGCCAAAGGATCAGTGCCAAAATAAACTTTCCAAACTCAAATTATAAACAGAAAGTGGTACTAAAAACTGATGTTGCCAAAAAAAGAGACTGTAGCATGAAAATGGCGATTTTTTATCACACAAAGGCAGTGCGGCACAGAGAGACTTGAAATGAAAGGGTATTACCCTCGACAATTTTTTCCATTTTTGCCGGATTTACCGCCAACGTTACCGAAATGACCGGCACCATCGGCAAAACATTGATCGCGCGGGATGTGAATTTACTCCAGCGGGATGTAAATTTACTCTAACGGGATGTGAATTTACTCCAGCGGGATGTAAATTTACTCCAGCTGGATGTGAATTTACTCCAGCGGGATGTAAAATTACTCCAGCGGGATGTGAATTTACTCCAGCGGGATGTGAATTTACTCCAGCGGGATGTAAATTTACTCCAGCGGGATGTGAATTTACTCCAGCGGGATGTGAATTTACTCCAGCGGGATGTGAATTTACTCCAGCGGGATGTGAATTTACTCCAGCGGGATGTAAATTTACTCTGGTGGGATGTAAAATTACTCCAGCGGGGGGTATTCTTGTACCTTTTTCACCACGAAGGTCACGAAGAACCACGAAGGAATGATAAACAAAAACCAAAAAAGCCGCACATAAAACCACGCGGCTCTGGAAATGGGTATCAATTTTGATCGGTTTGGGTATTTGGCACTTCATTTTGCGGGGCAAGTACATCAATCACACCACTATGGATCATTTCTCTAATTTTTTCATCCTGTGCATAATTATCTAGGGGCAAAAGAGGCAATTCATCATCCAATAAACCTTTTTGTACGCTCATTGTGCGATCTTTATCAAAACTCAAAAGAATCTGCTGGCCATCTTCGATTTTAATAGTTTGCCCTTCAAATTCTATGGCAGTTCCCTGGTCAATGATTTTAAAACTATAGTCACTAAAATTTATTATTGCTGCCCTTGTTTTTCGGTCATATATTACTTCAAATACGGGGTAACCATCACTTGCAATTGACCTCTTGTTAAAAAAATACTGTTGTTTTTTTCCATACCATCCCAGCAGATTTGCCAAAGGATTGATTTCGTGGTAAAAAAAGTCACCGAGACTCATGTGTGAACTCATTTTTTCCTCGAATTCAAGCCGCAGAAAAACAGGCGAATGTTCGCTAACCGAAATATCAATTGCTGAACCTTTAGTAGAATTATGGAGAAAGTAACGCCACGTCGTGCGTGGGTGCGTTAAACTAATAAAGTACGAATAGAATAAGGATAATAAAAAAATAGACAGAAAAAATAATAGTGTAATAGTCACGATTTTTTTGTTTTTCAAATATGACATAATGGAAACCCTTTTTGTGAAAATATAGAGTTATCCTCAAAAGTTGTGTATGGTTGAAACGTGGCGGCGGTCATGGCGTGACCGCACTATCACTCTGCACTCTGCACTCTGCACTCTGCACTCTGCATTCTGCACTCTGCACTCCACTCTCCTCACTCCACACTTTCAATACTCCCCGAATTCTCTCGCCGCGTCGCACATCGCCCGGAGGTTTTCGAGCTTCGTATCGTCCTGCATGATGGCCGAGGCGTCGCAGATGTATCCGCCGTCGCGTCCGACGCCCTCGATGACCTTGCGGACGAAATCGCGCACTTCGTCCGGCCTGCCAACCGCAAGCAGGTCGTTCGGGATGCCGCCGCTGATGCAGAATTTGTCGCCGACCTCGCGATGCACCTCAAAAATATCACCACGGTCAACATGGTAAACGATGCTCTTTTCGGGCAATTGTTTGATCTGTTTGAGGTTCGGGTTCCATTCCCCCTCGGCGTAAAGCAGCGTCTGAATGCCGTCTTTCCAGAGTTCCTCAATGATATATTTGAGCGTCGGCCAGTAGAATTTTTCAAACTGCGCCGGCGACACGAACGGTACGCAACCGCGATGCAGCCACAGCCCGACCGGCAGCGTCCGGCTCGGATCGCTCGTCCGTTTGGCCATGTAAAGCAGGTGCGGCGTGAGTGCCTCGCAGGCGGCGATCACCTTGTCCGGCCGCATGAACACGTCCATGCAAAGGGCTTTGTATCCCCGCATTTTGTCGGCGAGAATGTCGAACGGTGCCTTGAGGATGCCGCAAATCGCCCCCGGCGTACCCGTTTCGCTGCGCATTTTCGCAAGGTGCGGGCCATACGCCGCAAAGTAGTTTTTCATCGCCGCCATGCCAGAGAGCAGCGTCATGTTGTTCGCAAACGTGTTCGGTTCGCCCGGTGCCTTGATTGTATATGTCACACGCGGCAGCCAGCGGTCGGCCAGAAAGCCGGTCGGGTCTTCAATCAGCAGATCGTATTCATCGTCGCGCATGTTGGCGTCGTTTTCCGGCGGTTCAATGTATTGAAACCCGGTCGTCGGCGGGATTTGCACGCCCGGCAAGGCGTAATACTTAATCGCCGCCGACTGCACCACGCCCGACCACACGTAAACCATGTTTGGCACGGTCGCGTCCCAGTCGTAATCGCGGCAGCATTGCAGAATCGCCTCAAATGCGAGGTTGTAATCCTGCGTTACGTCCTGGCAACTGAAACCGGCGTGAACGGCCGTCACTTCGGCGGCAAAGGGGCGAATCGGCACCCGGTCGGGCTTGCCGTTCCGCATGGCCGTGTAATAGCGAGTCAAACGTTCCTGGTAAAGTTTTTCAAAATCCGGCACTCTGCACCTCAGATGAATGTTTTGTTATCAATTGTAACCAACCAAGTCAGAGTCATTTTACTGATTCTGATCGGGAGATTCAAGTAGAGGGGAAAATTTTTCCAAGTGCTTACGAAATGGTGTGAAAAGTTTTGGCAGTTTCGGCGGTTTTTTTGGCATTTTCAGCGTAGTTTGCGACGGCGAGGACGCCGGCTTCGGCCCAGATCACGCCGCGATGTTTTGGCTTGCTTGACAATACGACGCCTGCTGCGATTCCTTGCACACGGCGTCGAAAAATCACGTCATCGTACCTCACGATGATGGTGAAGGGACGTGTGTCATGGTTGTGAAGTTCAGGGTTGGCAACTTGGGCAGCTAATCAGAGCCGCGAGAGTTATCGAGCGGAATAACCGCTCCGTTACCACCGCGGCTCTGATTTACCGAACAACTGATTTTGGCGCGACTCCTTATTCTATCCCATCGGCTGTGAAACGATATTGAACTTGCTGACAACTCCGGCTATAATTTCGTCATTGGACGTTATTATTAATTATTCGTCGGAAAATTTCATCATCTTTCCGTATATTGTGTCGCTGACGGGACAAGGAATGATTCACGCTTTGGAAAGGCATTGTTGATTAAATATTAAAAAAACACGGCACAAACGCGAATTTTTTCCGTAATGGGTGTAGTCAGGTTTGTCAAAACCACCCAAAACCACCTCAAAACGGAGCAAATCATGAGTACGGAAGCACGCACGGCGTTCACAATCAGAAACTGGGCAAAATATAACGAGGCATTGGTCAATCGGGGCGACGTCACGTTCTGGTTTTCCGACGAAA
>WRMR01000301.1 GCA_009776995.1 Planctomycetaceae bacterium
TGGTGATCGGGTAAATGGCCATCACTTCGTTGCACTGATGCGCGACCATGGCGGCGGCTTCGTTACCATCGGTCATATAAAAGTTCTTTTCGCTCACAACTGACTCCTGTTAATTACTGTTACAAAATCAATCTGCTCTCACACAAGGCACATCTTTTAGTGCGTTACCCGGCTCATAAGGCATCACCGGGAAGTTTGAGAGGTACACGGTCAACTCTTTCTGAGAAAAGACAAAAATTCACCATACATTATGATACACCAATCCCGTCCCAATTCAAGGGGAACCGACATTTCATTGACCCATAAAAAATAAGTTTGGCAGGTCCTATTTCCCGCAATAGTCAATCGCCCGGGCCAATTCGGTTTTGATGTCCGGGCGTCGCACGATGCGATCGATGAAACCGTGTTTCAGCAGAAATTCGCTTGTTTGAAAGCCTTTGGGTAGCTCAATTCGCAACGTGGCCTTGATCGTTCGCGGCCCGGCAAAGCCGATGAGTGCTTTTGGTTCGGCGAAAATCAGGTCGCCCAGCGAAGCGAAACTGGCGGCAACGCCTCCCATGGTCGGATTGGTCAGGACGGAAATGAACAATCCGCCCGCCTCGTGAAGGCGGGCCAATGCGGCGGACACTTTGGCCATTTGCATGAGTGAAAGTATCCCCTCGTGCATTCGGGCACCACCACCTGAACCGGAAATGATGATCAGCGGCAGGTCTTGCTCGGTCGCACGTTCAATCGCACGGGTCAGCTTTTCACCGACGACAGATCCCATGCTTCCCATGATAAACCGCGAGTCGGTCACGCCGAACGCAACACGTCTTGCCCGCACTCGCCCCAGTCCGGTGACGGCGGCCTCTTTCAGTCCGGTCAGTTTCTGGTCGTCGGCGATCCTGTCTTGATAACTGCGGCGGTCGGAGAAATTGAGGGGGTCGGCGGGCAACAAATCGGCATCCCATTCCTCGAAGGTGCCCTCGTCAAGAACCTGGCGGATACGCTCTTGCGCCGAAACGTACCAGTGGTAATCGCAGTCGGGACAAACGCCCATGCGGCGTTCGGCCTCTTTGCGGAAAATAGTCGCCTGGCAACCGGGACAGCGCACCCAAAGCCCTTCGGGCACGCCGCGTTTTTGATAAGTCACACCTGGGGATTGATCGTTCGACATGGGGATATGCTGTGTTATTCTTCCCTGGACGGCAATGTATACTGTCCCACGCCAATAATACGGCATTTTAAGCAGGGCAACAGCCGGAAACGTAAGTGACCGGTTCAACGGTACTACACTCGAAAAACCCGCCGTTTACGCTCCGGGCTGCTGTTTTAAAACTTCACATTCATGGCGTTGTGCGGTATAAATACTTTGAGTTCGACAACATGTACGAATACAACTTTAACCAGAGGTCGCAGTATGTCTCCATAATTCAATCATATTTTTCAAGAATAATTTTACTTCAATAAACAAGTTTTTCAAGGGCGGAATTATGAATTTCGTGCAACTTCACGAAAACGTGGATTGGCGGCCGCAACTCAGCGTGGTTTTGCCGTTGTTACCAAGGGAGCGTTGCCCCGCTCACTCTTAGCAACTACGAATGACCCTCCCAAAATTATCCCTTAATGTGGTTTGACGTATTTATCATAGACATCGGGGTCCGGTTCATAGAGTTTGCACTCTTCCGCCGTCTTGGGCGGGGCAAGCGGCCGGATGATACGAAAACCTACATAAGGTGCTTCGGTGTAAAACCAAATGCTTCGGGGGAGCATCGGGTCCTGCTCCTTCCAACCCGGCTGTGAGACCAATTTGGCGGCACTTCGGCATCCGTCGGCAAAGTGATCGCAGGAGCCGCCGCGAGCAATGGAGTTTTTACCAATTGCCACATGTATCATGGCTTTCATGTCCGTCTCAAATTCCGGATGGATCAGCAGGGATTTGATTTCCCCGGCCTGAAATTTTTGATAGGCGTTTTCGTCATAATCCCCAAGCACCCATTCGGCGACATTGCCATTCATGTCGTAAAGCCCCCAGTCGTTTGGCTTTTTTGCCTTGACTTGGTTGTAACCATCATCGGTATTCACGAAAAACCAGCCGTAATCCGCCAATTCGTCGGGATCATCGCCGAACGAAAACGCAGTGGTCGAACCGGCTCGGCATGCGTATTCCCATTCCGCTTCGGTCGGTAGGCGGTAGTAACGACCAGTCGCGGCGGTCAGCCATTTGCAATAAACCTGGGCTGCGTAGCACGTCATGCCACTGGCCGGGTGATCCAGCTTGCCCGACTTGCCGTAACTGATCGCAGAGAAGTCCCAAACATAAGTCGGACGGGCCATGGCATCCATGACTTTTTCGCGGTCTGTCAAATCGGTGCGTTGAAAACGAGATTCCCGAAGCCAGAATTGTTGGTACTGCTGTAGGTACTGCGCAAATTCCGCCCAAGTGACCTCGTGTTCCTCTATCCAAAAAGGAGCGATTTCGGCCTCAACCTGTGGGCCTTCATGGTCTTCACGGCCTTTCTCCCCGGCGGGGCTGCCCATGAGGAACTTGCCGCCGGGGACCGGAACCATTTTGAATGTGATGTCCGTTCCGGTGATGGTTTCGACGTAGGGTTTCATCTCCGCTTGGGTTGCGGCTTCCGAATCGGTATTCGGGACCGGGTCTTTCAAAAATTTCATGCCGGGCGTGTGGATCGGGTTGAGAAAGACATCTTGTGCCGAAACCGGATGCGCGGCAAACAGAGCCAAAATGAGGCCGGTCAACAAAAGGCGTGGCATGCGTTCACTCTCCACCAGGGACGTCAACGCCCTCAATCTGGTTGACTTCCCAAATCACTTTATCATCATCTCTGCAACCTTTGCGTCACTGCGGGAAACAAAAACGCAAGAATCGCCAAAATAGTGAAATCCAAAGTCAGCCATCATTGTAGCAAACCATCACGGATTCGCCAGACGGGAGCGTTGCTCCGCTTTCCGCATGAAGTGTCATGGTGCGGGCATCGAAACGTATCCGTTTTCGTGTCAACTTGTCACCCCATGCAACGTTGGCGGTTTCTTCGATCAAATGAGTCAGCCGGTTCAGCGGAAAACCGGGAGTATGGCAGGTCAACAGCAAAAAACAGGGAACATCCGATTCCAGCAATGAAAAGCAGTCGAGCAACAGGTTGGGCAGATGTTTTGACAATCGCCAGACTTCGCCTCTGGCACCGTGCCCGTAACTGGGTGGATCGAGGACCACGCCCTGATACCTGTTGCCGCGTTTCAGTTCCCGACGCACGAATTTCTGTGCGTCTTCGGCGATCCATCGCACTTGCGACGGGGCAATTTGGGAAAGTTCCGCGTTTTTTCTTGCCCAGGCCACAATGTTTTTCGCCGCGTCAACATGCACCACTTCGGCACCGCCTTGGGCCGCCGCCAATGTACTGCCACCGGTATAGGCAAACACATTGAGAACACGAAATGTAACTGCTTGATGAAGTTGTGTTTGACGCAAACAGAACGATTTGATGGCGTCCCAGTTGTCCGCCTGTTCGGGGAACACGCCGACGTGACCGAATGGCGTTCCCCGCAGTTCAAAAACCGCCTGATCGTGCCGAATTTGCCACGCCGCCGAATTGATGTCATTTTTCTCAACAGAATTTGTGAAAAAGGAACGTCCCAAATTCGTTTTCGCAACCCAAACGCCGCGTTCTGCCTGGGCGTTTGATTGTTTTGACGCGATTTCATCAATTTGAAAGACAGCATCCGCCGTGGTCCAGCGAGATGGCGTCTTTTTTTTCAAAAATTCTGCCGCCGGACAGGGACGATCAAGCACGAGTTTGCCAAATCTCTCAAGTCGCCTGTTTTCGCCAAAGTCAAGTGCTTGGTATTGATCTGACAAGAACATGCGGTATTGCGTGGTTGGTAAAAAGTACCGTCAGGATTGCTGGGTTACTTGGCGGAATAATACACGCTGCCTTCACGATAAACACCGCGTACCTGCGTTTCGAAACCAGGATGCGCTTCGTAAACCACGGGAGATCGCGGGACAGTGACATGCCATTGCACCCTGGCATTGCCGTACTGACCGGACGCGTCATAAAACGATAAATACCCCGGCACAGGCCGTATTTCCTCTGGTGTATTGGCCGTCTGTGATTTGCCAATGGCCGAAACCTGTGCCACGGGCGAGTTGACTTCACCATAACTTTCCGTTGGAATTCCGCGAAAAGCGGGAATCAGCGGCTCATTTTGATCAACCGGCCTTAATGCCTGACCTGTGATAAAAGTTTTTCCATGATCGTTACCGTGGAAAATAATCTCAATCCCGTTTTGCAATGAATCGTGAGAGAGACTTTGCGAAATCAGGTCAGGCTGGCTGTCCGTTTGATAGAAAATGCGGGAGTCGGCCAAGTCCGCCGGGTCTTGTGGTTGAGGCTGACTGACAGTTTGCATCTCGTCGGGGGAACAGATGCGAAGTCGGATTTTTGTCCCTTCCTGATACTCTTCCTGTAGATTCTTCCGCTGCGAATCGCTTAACAAGAGCGTCACCGTTCCTTTTTTCTCTTGTTTGGGAGTATTGCCGATTTCTTCCCAAAGAGCGTCGAGAACAGGGATTTTTTCCAACAGGACAAATTCATCCGATTCGTCGCCTGTTTCCGTGTCTTTTTGCACGATAATCACGTCAACCTGGTCGCCGGGCAAAACGGCTGAGTGACTGCTTGTCGCAACTGTGGCCGGTTCTTGGATCAGGATCGGTACTGAATGATAACCGGGTGGAATAAACCCTTTGGAGATGCTTGTGGCAATTCTCGTGGTAAAATATTCATCTATGAGAAGTGTTCCCTTGGGCAATTCCAGCTTGACGTTGCGGCCTTCGATCTGTTGATAGGTTTTTACAGCCCCGCGCGGAACTTTGTCCTTATTTTGTGGGACGACGATCACGTCTTCCGGCAAGATTTCCCGGCCTTCGCGAATTGCATTCTTTAACACAAAAACGTCACGGGAATCGACCGAATCGGGTTTGTTGACGACCACAGGTTCTTTGGTTTTTTCCAATAACCGGGCAACTCCGGACGCAATGATACTGCCCAGGCAAAACGTTGCGATCAGCAAAATCGTCGCCTTGAAATATGCCGCGAAGGCATTTTTTTGCAACTGGTTCATTCATAACCCCTTAACGGTCATGATGAAGTATCACATTCGGCAAGTGCCTCAATGGATTACGCCACCAGATCGTCTTTTTTTCACTTCCCTTCGAGTTGATTTCCGTAGCAATATCCCGCGATTTCAAGGCTGTTCGAAGAGTGTTCCCCAAAATTCTTTTTCGGCAATTTGCCTGCCAAAAGTTACTTGGAACTACATCAGATTGCATTTCCATTATAATTACACATGCAGGTTATGTACAAAATACGAAATAAGATATGTGAACGTTTTTGTGCTTCCATCTTGGAGTGAGAGCGAGATTGTGGAAGGACTCACGCCAAAATAAGTGTTCGACAAATCAGAGCCGCGACGGTAATGGAGTGGTGATTCCGCTCGATCACTCTCGCGGCTCCGATGAAAATGCACAAGTTATTTTGTGGCGAGACTCCATAGTGTACGTAGCACTTGTCAACGATGATAAACGTAACACATGACTTTTGACGAAAAGGGCAAATCTGTTCGCATTCGATTATTTGGTCAAAAAATCAATATTTGGCCGTGTACCCCTTGCCCAAGCGTCAGCTCCCATTAAAATGAGATCTTTGATCTGGGATGTGTTGGACTGCTTGAGAGGACGAGTGGGGAATGACCATCGCTGGAAGGTGATTTGGCACGTTGGCAATACCGGTTCATTGAATATCATTTCCGGTTCATCAATAATCTGATTTTGTTTGTTGGGAGTGGAATAATGTCGCGAGTTTGTGAGTATTGTGGTAAAGGACGAACGCTGGGAAATCAAATGACCACCCGCGGCAAGGCGAAATACCTCGGGGGATTCGGTACGAAAGTCACCGGTCTGACCCGTCGTGCGTTCCAGCCGAATTTACAGCGAGTGAAAATCACGACAGCGAACGGTACAAATAAAACCGTGCGCATTTGTACGCAGTGCATTCGGAGCGGTGCCGTGCAAAAGCGCGTGCATACAGCCCCGTTTCAAATGACCGACACGAAAACGAAAGTCAAAGCAAAGCCCGCGAAGACCACGGCGAAGAAATAACGCATCTTACAATGATAGCGGAAACATTTCAATCGGAGCCGCGAGAGTTTCAGACTTGCGAGAGATTCAGAGCCGCGAGAGTTATCGAGCGGAAATAACCGCTTCGT
>WRMR01000302.1 GCA_009776995.1 Planctomycetaceae bacterium
CGGTGAGCGTTGTTTTGCCGTGGTCGATATGGCCAATGGTCCCAACGTTCACGTGCGGCTTGGTTCGTTGAAATACGTCCTTAGCCATTGCTAAAATTCTCCGTGTGGTTACGTTGATGGGGTCAAACTACTGAAATCAATGCACAACCGGGACAACACGGGGGAAAAGCTGCGGATGGGAATCGAACCCATGACCTCGTCCTTACCAAGGACGCGCTCTACCGACTGAGCTACTGCAGCAAATTTCGTCCCGGAAACGGCGATGAGTCACACTCCCCCTTGCGGCAGAGCAAAAAACGCCCCGCAGTGTTTTGCGGAACGACTGCTTCGACAATCCGGCACCCCAAAATCGACCGGCATCAAAACAATCGCGCCACGGCAAACAAACAATATTGAATAATCTGCGAAAAACAGCAAAAAATTCCAATACGGGCAGAGCGGGTGAAGGGAATCGAACCCTCGTCTTCAGCTTGGAAGGCTGTGGCTCTACCATTGAGCTACACCCGCATCGTCTGGTTGGCTTTGCCTGATTATTCAGTGGGAGATGGAGGATTCGAACCTCCGAAGTCGTTGACAACAGATTTACAGTCTGCCCCCTTTGACCGCTCGGGAAATCTCCCCTCCAAGTTTAGAGTTCAGAGTACAGAGTTCAGAGTTCTTTCACTCTGCACGCTGCGATCTGCTCTCTGCACTTGCAAGAGCTAGTGATGGGACTTGAACCCGTAACCTGTTGATTACAAATCAACTGCTCTGCCAATTGAGCTACACTAGCATTGTTTCGGATTACGCACCCATCGAATCACGCAAGTCTTTGCGTCGTCACAGTTTTGCTCTTTTTTTCTGCGACTGGTCCGGCAATTCCTCCACACCCTTACCATCGGACGGGGCTAAACACCGAACCCAAAGGATCACATTATATACCAATCCTTCCCCTCTGCAAGCGGTACCCGCATGTCTGTACCTGAATTATGCACCGAAACGTTTGTCGGCTACCCTGCAAAAAGAGCGGTCCAATCCTGCTCCCGCCGGAATGTCACGGCGGTCGAACGCACAAAACGACCATTAAGACGGGAGATTTTACCGGATTCTTCCGCACCGACAAGGGGCGGTAGGGGGCGGCAAGGAAGGAGGGGCTAATGCCGGACTCACCCTAAGGAGTCTCGTCAAAATCACTTGTACATTTTCATCAGAGCCGCGAGAGTTATCGAGCGGAATAACCGCTCCGTAACCATCGCGGCCCGGATTGCACTTTGCACTCTGCTCACCCTTTTTCTGTTCATCTGTTCGGTTTTTCCGGTTTTTGTCGGATTTGTTGTCATTTTGGCCGGAATGACCGGCACCGTCGGCACAACATTGATCGCGCCGATATGAACGTTCACCGCGCCGGTCTTAACATTCATTCCGGCGGTCTTAAAATTCATCGCGTCGATATGAACGTTCACCGCGCCGGTCTTAAAACTCATTCCGGCGGTCTTGAAACTCATCGCGCCGATATGAACGTTCACCGCGCCGGTCTTAAAACTCATTCCGGCGGTCTTAAAACTCATCGCGCCGATATGAACGTTCACCGCGCCGGTCTTAAAACTCATTCCGGCGGTCTTAAAACTCATCGCGCCGGGATGAACGTTCATCGCGCAGGTCTTAAAACTCATTCCGGCGGTCTTGAAACTCATCGCGCCGATATGAACGTTCAGTCTGGCGCGATCACTTTTTGTACTCAAAACAGCAATTCTGGTACTCAAAACAAGATATCTGGTACAGAAAGCAGCTTTTTTCACCACGAAGGTCACGAAGAACCACGAAGGAAATGCAGAGTGCAGAATGCAGAGCGCAGAGATACTGTTGCGTCTGAAAAAAATCTCTGCGTTCTGCTCTCTGCGCTACTCTTTGCGCCCTCTGCGTGAAAAGAAATTATTACGAAACGAAATTGACGAACTTTGTCTCCCGACTTCGCGTTTCGATTCGGTGATTTCAAAGTCTGTCAAAGGTCTTGGATAAGGAAACCTACGATAATTGAAATTTAATCCCAACAATTTCTTGCTCGTTGATACATACATCCAAAAATTCTGAAATTAATTTTATGCCACAAAACATCAAATCATCGTACTCGCCTTTTTTACAGTTTGTCATCCATTTTGATAAGTTGGAGCTATCTAAAGTTAAAAAAGTTTTTGATAGTACAGCTAATTCTTTTGATATATCCTTAGCCTTGATTATTTTTGTGTGAGACTTACCTTTTGTATCCTTGGTTTCAAAAGAAAGATAGGGAAAAATTGGTAATTCGAAACACAGTTCAAATACGATGTTTTTATTCGTGTAGATTGCCCAACTTTCATAGGCGATCCTTTGATACTTGATGGTAAAAAATGAACACAATACCGGGTCAATATAAGATTGACACGCATTTTGAAATGATGTATCCCAATTTTTTTTTGATTTAATCATTTTAGTATCCATTCATAAAGTCGAAATCTCTTTCCATTTGCTGCTGTGATCCATTCCCCGGTAAATATCCGTTTAAATCCACTATCCTTTAGTAACTCTCTTTCTCTCCTATAAATGGATTTTGGACCATGATATCCATCTCTTTTGGAGTTATCCTCCAAAGTTGTGTATGGTTGAAAAGTAGTGGCGGTCACGGTGTGACCGCCCTGCCACTCTGCATTCTGCATTCTGCACTTCTTCGCGTCTTCGTGGTGAAAACTACCCTGCCCACAATTTCCTATCGAGGGTGCGGTAGGCGATGGCTTCGTAGAGGTGGTGCGTTTGGATGCTTTCCGATGTTTCCAGGTCGGCGATGGTGCGCGCGATGCGCAGGATTTTATCGTGTGCCCGCGCGGAAAGGCCGTAATCGTTCATCGCCGTTTTGAGAATCTGGTGGCCTTCGCGGTCGATGCGGCAGTGTTGCTGGATTTGCCGGTGGTTCATGTCGGCGTTGTGGCGCGCTTTCGATTTGGTGAAGCGGCGCGTTTGAATCCTGCGGGTTTCAATCACCTGTTCGCGGATTTGCGCACTGCTTGTTCCCGCCGCTGCCGCCGACGAAAGCTCGTTATAGTCAACCGGCGGCACCTCGATGTGGATGTCGATGCGGTCGAGCAAGGGGCCGCTGATTTTCGACATGTAACGCTGAATCTGCATCGAACTGCAATGGCATTCGCGTCGCGGGTCGTTCCGGTAACCGCAGGGGCAGGGGTTGAGTGCCGCGATGAGAATGAAATTCGCCGGAAAGGTGCTCGTGCGCGTTGCCCGTGAAATCGTGACCGTCCCGTCTTCGAGCGGCTGACGCAACACTTCGAGCGTGCGGCGGTTGAATTCGGGCAACTCGTCGAGGAACAGCACGCCGTTGTGCGCGAGACTGATTTCGCCCGGCAAGGGGGGCGAACTCCCGCCGACCAGCCCCGCTTCGCTGATCGTGTGGTGCGGTTCGCGGAACGGTCGCGTGGCGATGAGCGGCGTGTCCTTCGTGTAGCCCAGCACGCTGAAAACGCGGGTGGTTTCGAGTGCCTCGGCCAGTTCCATTTTCGGCAAGACACCGCCGAAACGTTTGGCCAGCATTGTCTTGCCCGTGCCGGGCGGACCAATCATCAGCACATTGTGGCCGCCTGCCGCCGCGACGGTGATTGCCCGTTTGGCTGACTCCTGACCGCGCACGTCGGCGTAGTCCGATTCGTAAGCGGAATGCTCTTCAAATAGCTGCAAGCCGATGGATGGATGCGTGTCGATGCTGAGTGTTTCGTTGAGAAATCCCGCCGCTTGGGCGAGACAGGTGGCAGGAATGATGTCGATATTATCAACGACAGCGGCCTCACGGGCGTTTTCCTGCGGGACGATTAAGCCGCGCAGACCGAGTTTTGCCGCCGCCAGTGCGACCGGCAGCACGCCTTTGACCGGCCGCATTGCACCGTCGAGTGCCAGCTCGCCGATCATCGCGTAATCGTCGAGCAATTCCGACTTGAGTTGCCGCGTCGCGCAAAGCACACCGACGGAAATCGGCAAATCGAACGAGGCCGCATTTTTCGGCAAATCCGCCGGGGCCAGATTGATAATCATGTTCGTGCTGGTCTCGACGTAACCGGAGTTGATAATCGCCCGCGAAACCCGGTGCGTACTCTCGCGCACCGCCGCCTCGGGCAGCCCGACAAGGATCGTTTTCTGTTGTGCTGAGGGCGAAACGTCCACCTCGACGTCGACGGGAACCGCGTCAATTCCCAACAGCGCAAACGTCCTGATCCGAACAAGCATGGGTCACCCGATATTTTACCAACTCCGCATCAGGCGACCCCGAAATGCAAAATCGCCCATCTCACCACAATATTGTACACGAAACGGCGGTTGAAGCAAGAGGGAGGAGTTAGGCGTTTGGGTGTATTGGAATAATGATGACGATGAAGAAGAGATGTGTTCCAGACGGCACTATGGACTCATGCCAAAATAAGTTGTTCGGTCAATCAGAGCCGCGACGGTAACGGAGCGGTTATTCCGCTCGATAACTCTCGCGGCTCTGATGAAAATGCACAAGTGATTTTGGCGGGACTCCTAAGTCGATACCACCATTCTTTTCTGGTAGTTCATGAAACACAATCCGCCCCCCACTTCTTGCAGGAATTTTATTATTGCTCACTTATCAGTTGCAGTGGCTTTCGCGGCATCAAAACCGGTCGTACATCGGCGGAGGCCGGTAGTTCCGGCAGGATGGTTTCCATGTCGATATAACCCGGCGCGAGCGTCGTGAGGTATTCGGCCAACAGTTCCGCCTCGGCGTTGTTGCCGCACCACGGCGGCATCGACTTGACTCGCTCGTCAAGATGCTTGACCGTTTCCGTCAGTGATTCCTTCGACACGTCATAGACAAGCGGTCCGACCGCCGCATAACCGCGATGGCCTGCGTGGCAGTCGTTGCAGTGGTGCATGAAGAGCATTCGTCCGACGGCCAGTCTGTCCTGTTGCGGGTATTTCAGCAACTCGTATTCGTCGAGATGATCGTCCGCATCGTCGTTCCAGAGCTCGGAAAAACGTTGCTTCAACGCCAGCGATGTCCAGTAGCCGTTTTCGAGGAAGCCGGTTTTTTGGTGCTTTTGCACGTCACGGACGTAAATCTGATTGCCGAGCACCTCACCGGCGACGAGGTACGGCTTGCGGATCGCTTCGCGCACAAACTCGGCTATTCCCAGCGAGGCGAAACCGGACAACAGCAAACAAACGGCAAAACCCGTGTTGAGTGTTTTCGGGTCGCGCATCGGGCCGAGAAGAATCAGTAGCGTCATCGCGCAAACCGTCGCGACAAATATGCCGATGAAAATATTCAGTGCCGCCGACCGTTCCAGAATCACGAGTGAAACGTCTGGCAGATTGGTGAACCAACCGACAAAACCGGCCAACACCAGCACGAATCCGAACACGAGCGGATAACTCATCCGCCGGATGGTTTTGACGCGGGTTGCCTCATCGTCCTGTAATGTCCAGGCCGCATGAGTATAAACATACAAGCATCCCAGCACCAGTGAGGCACCGGTACGGAGGACGGTTTGCGGCAGCCATTGCACGTTGAAAAAGGCGTGCCAAAAATTCCCCGTTTCGCTCCAGTTGCCAAACAACCCCGCCGTGTTGAGCATGAAAGCCGTAATGCCCGTAATCAGCACGAGGCTCACCCATGCGGCAAAGGCGTAAATCCAGCCGATAATGATGTGTGTTTTCAGCGGCAGACGGTCCCAGTAGTAATAAAATGCAAAGGCCGCAACAAGTTCGATGACGAAGAACACCCATTCCATCGCCCAGCCGAACACAAAGGTACGAATCAGCATTTCGGTTGCCAGTGGCGAAGCCAGACCGATCGTCCACCAGATGCCGACGCCGGTGATCGCCCCAAACACGACGGTTAGAAGGATGAAAAATTTCGCGTGTTTCCTCCAATAGTCGCGGTAACGAAGGTCACCTTTGCAGATGGCGTACTGATTTTCCAGTGCCAGCAGTATTCCGCCGCCCACAGCGTAGTGCGACACAACGACGTGAATTATGGCCACAAACGCAATCAACATTGGGGCTGTTATTCCCGGTACATACCACCACGGATAGGACATGATTGGTTCCTTGTTTCATTGAGTGATACTATTATTCTGACATTCAATGGCAGGCTAAAAACTGCTTTCATCGATGTAACACCGACCATTTTCCATGTCATACAATATTTGGATGCCGCCACCGTTATGCCCACGCCATTCGTAATAATACCCTTGAAAAACGGAACGGAAACAACTTTGATCAGTTTT
>WRMR01000303.1 GCA_009776995.1 Planctomycetaceae bacterium
ACCAGGAAATGGCACAGCACAAGAATTCTTGATGCTTATTATCTTGGCATTTCGAGCGGGTCTGTTTTGATGCGGAAATTCCCCGGCATTTCCGATCCGTCGATTTTCAACGGCACCGAGTTTTACATCAACCCGCCCGCCTATACGGGATTTGGGGTAGGATATATACCCCCGGCGAATGGTGACGAAACCGATCCCGACTTTTGGCAACAGATATACACCGAACCGCGTTTGACGGATGGTGACGACATACCTTTTGCGTTGCAGTTGAACCCGAATTCAACGTCCGAGTTTGGCAATTTGCTTGACGATTTTGTTTGGCAACTCAATGTCGATTACACCGCCCCGGATGCGGCCAGTCCGTTTCTCAACTTCTCCGACATGCGCTTTGACATGACCGGCGCGTTCGATTCCGGCAATTCGGTGATTATCCCCTCGTACCACCGGCCGGCACTGGTTGCGCTTTATGGTTATGCCGGTGTTGATTCGTTGCGCAAAGTCGTCATGCGTCCGTTGCCGTTTGACCATCCGGAATTTGACGGCTCACAACCGGCTTTGGCGTTAGGCAACTTGAACGATTTGGCTACCCGGCTTTCCAATACAAACGGTCTTTACCTCGACGTTGACACGGACGGGGACGGCATCAAAGACAGCGTGTGGGTTGACGTGGGTTTGCCTGTGCGCTCCGACGCAAACGGTCGAACCTACAAACCACTCGTCGCCATCAAGTGCATCGACCTCGACGGCAAGTTGAATGTCAATGCTCATGGGAACCTCGGACAATTGGCCAACTTCCTCAATGATTATTCCCTCGGTTCCGGTTTCGGTCCGGCGGGGGTTAATCTGCCGCGCGGTTTATCTGCGGCGTTTGGGGATGGCACCAACACTATTGGGAGTACGTTGGCCGCTGAACTGTTTCCACAGCGTTATCTCGGCGCACAAGAGCAATTGACCGCCGCCGAACCACGCCATATCGCTATCGGATTGACCGATTCCGTTTTGATTCAGGCCAACGGTTTTCCGCAAACCTTACCTTTGAGCAATTACTTCGGTTCGCTTTTCGACCCCTGGGATCAGGGAATCCTGGCATGGAATCACGAAATGTTGGTTGATCCTTTGGGCAATCATTACAACAACTTTTTTAAAGACATCAACGGTGCGCTGACGCAATTGCCCCGCTACATTGATGTTATGAATAGCACGTGGAAGTCGCCGGAAATTATGTTTGCGTCCAATCCCTACCTGTTCGACCCGAATCGCCGGACGCCGTTTGACCAGCCGTTTACGTTGCCGGAACTGGAAGCGGTGTTGCGGCAGAACGACATCGACAAGGACGTGTTGCCAAGCCGGTTACGCAATATTTTGGGTTTCGTTGATCCCAATTCCGGTTTCATCAATGAGCCGGAGGTGCTGAAAGTTGCCGCGTACAATGTGACCACCCTGTCGAACGACGTGCCTGTCCCCGGCCCGGCACTCGCCGACCAGGGTTACGCCAGTTTGTATGAATTGATACGCCGTTGCGTTGAGAAAGAAAATACCCGTCTCACCTCTGGCTTGACACTCGAGCAAATTAATAATATCACACTGCAACTGATCGAATACCTGCCCGAGGAAATCAGGCAGGGCGGCAAAATCAACCTCAACAAGCTGGTTGAAGACCCGACGATGTTTCTTTCCGCCGATCTTGCTGAGGATTTTCCTGCTGACTACGACATCGCCCTTTACGCGCGCATGAAGATGGCTCGCGGGATTTACATCATCCTGATGGCACTGTCGTATGACAAGTTGTACGGTGTTCTTCCAGACGGGGCAGGTGGTTATGTCGTCGAGCCGTACATTGAGCCGTCGTTTATGAAGGCAACCAAAATTGCGGCTTTGAAAAGTGCCGATGAACTTGAGTTTTACCGTGTCTGCCGCGAACTGGCCGCGACGCGGTTGGCACAATGGGCGGTCAATGTGGTGGATTTCACCGACGTTGACGCAATCATGACGCCGTTCATTTTTGACGTCAACCCGTTCGATGGTAATGCTTGGGGAAACAGAGACCCGGACATCGGAATATGGAATGAGTTTACAGAATATGACACGAATAAGAATATCGCGCCATACAACTACCGTCTCATCTGGGGGCTGGAACGTCCCGACCTGCTGCTGACTGAAACACTCGCGTTTCACAACCGAAATGTGGCCGATACTTCATCGGGAGGTTATCTGATGCAATTTGATCAATGGGACAGCACCGCTGCTACCCCAATAGGCAATTACCACGACACGACTCTTGACCAGATCAGAAAGCCGGAAGGGTCGGCATTTGTGGAGCTTCTTTGTGTTGCTGACGCGAACCGTGCCACATATCCGCAGGAACTTTACGATATCGTCAGTAATCAATTGGACCTTGGACGATGGGTTGTTGACGCGGACAGTCCCACCATCCGACGTCCCGTATGGCAAATTGCGTTCAGTAAAAGCAATGTGGACAACAAGGTGGAGAATAGTATTGTCCATCGTTTCAAGGACTATGGCACCGCGTTCACGCTACAGCCGAACAATACTAGTGTTTTAGGACCGGGAACACCGGTTTCCGATACAAGTATGGCGGTTGATATTGATCTTGACCGCTTTGTATGGCCGGCCAGATTGGATCCGGTTGCCATGGGCGTTCCTGAAGCGGAAAAGATTTTTTATAATCGTCTTGCAGATGATGGTGTTGCTGGTACGGGTTTTTATGTCGCCCCGAATCAATATGTTGTTATCGGTCCACGAACTGTCACTTACCTGACATCCGAAGAAAGGTCCACGGCCAATAAATTCGGCAAGCCCGGTGGCCCAAAAATTGACTTGAGACGGTATGTTTCGCCACTTGATTACAGTACAGATGTCCGCAACCCTGAGTTTATCGTCCCGGAAGCATATCAGATTGGACAGCCGCGCGTTATGATTGCCGCAGCCAATCCACCAGACACCTGGACAAATGCGGACAATACACTTTGGCTGGGTCACATGGGGCAAATTGGGTACTCTGACAATACGGACATTATTGGAATTGGCTTGAATGTTTCAGAGCCGCTACGCACGAATTACTATCAGGAACCCACTCAACCCAACGACGAAATCAAAAAATATGACGGGATCACGTCAGTCGTTGATGCCTATAGCGCATTATCCGATCTCGATACGTTTTCGACAACACTGCAAGACCCGCTTTCCGGTTCAGCGACAAATCCACTTTCCAATGACGGTATTGTTGGAACCGGAGTTGTTCCCTTGTACAAATCCGTATTTCTCCAGCGACTTGCAGATCCACTCAGGGCATATCACCCGGATACGAATCCCTATATTACCGTTGATTGGGGCATGCTTGATCTGACTGTTTACACGGGAGAATATGAAGGCTCCACTTACAACGAATTTGAAAATCCCGCAGATGCGCCCACCGGCTTCCAAAGGACAATGCCCGGCTTGTACACGGAGTATGATAATGTTGGAACAAAGTATATTTCATCCAGGCAGTGGGGAGTCAACGGTCCCTTTGTGTCAGCAGTGCCACAAAATTCTTACAATCAGTGGTCCCGACTTCTTGATTGGGAAAATTTTCCAAGTGACATCAAGACAAATGGCAGTAGCCACAACATCAATGACACAGGCTTTGTTTCAGGTATTAAACTTGACGCGTCTTCAAATGATGGAACAGACGCCGATGGTAACTTTTTGAAGAACGTTCCTTATCAGGCTCAAGTCAAATTTAAGAATAATATGGCACAGACGTTCTTCCCAAAACATACATTGGGACGTTTAAACACCGAACCTGACCTTTTGATCGCAAATGGTGTCGCTCCCGCCAGCGCAAACATTATTGTCGGAGACGGGCGTCCTCAGTATTTATTTTCCGGTTTTCCAAACATTGATACTACGGACATCCCCTATTACTACTTGGGTGCGCCCATTATGTTGACCGGCGATGAAACGATTGAACCTGATCCTTCCAAAAGAGCTGCTGTCAAGAGCAATGTTTTGGCTCCCATTTGGCACAATGGCCCCTTGGCCAACTCGTATGAAGTGATGCAGGTGCCGGCCAGTTCGCCGGGACGGTTCGGCGTCGAGTTCGCCGACAGGGGCAACGATTTGGATCCGAACGATCCACCGTATAACACCAATTACCTGCTTGAAGAGATGGTTTGGGATACACCTCCTGCAGCCGGAGTACCAGGTGTTCCGAATGACATCGAAAAACTGCCCGGGTCGCTCGGTTCCAACGTCCGGTTCGGACACCTGCTCAACTTCCAGCATGCCCACGGCAGTTGGTGGCCGGATTGGTTTGACGCACATGTCACCGCCGCAACGCCAACAGCACCGCCGTTTGTCTCGCTCGACCTGGCAAACTTCCTCAATTTTGTCAACGTGCCTTCACGATTCGTCGGGACGCGCGACTGGTACTACGACGGCAACAAGTATTACAGTTACTCCCGTTTCCGCGAGCCGGGCAAGGTCAATCTCAACACGCTGACCGCCGCCGGTTTCGCCGCACTGCTGGAAAACCGGACATATTATAATACCCCGGCTGATTATGAGATATTTGACATAACGCGTGCCGGAAGGCCTTTCCGCGGAGCAGCATCGTCGTTGCTCAATGTTGATGCACCTTATGAATCTCCCACAGGGGCTACACTGTTGCGGAGTCAAAAAGACGCCGGTACCGACCTTGATACGGGCGTGCCTGCCTTCGCTCCGGCAGTTGGAAATGCCCAGAACACCTACATGGCACTGGAAGGCGTCCAGCGGCTCAGCGATATGACCACGACCCGTTCGAACGTCTTCGCCGTCTGGCTCACGCTTGGATATTTTGAAGTCGAAAAGATTCCAATTCCATCAACGGGAACATATACTCTCGCATCAGGGCTGACCTACACTTTTCCCGCCGACAGAGAGCGTTTCAACGCCATTTACCCTGACGGGTACATGCTCAAGAAGGAAGTCGGTCTGGAGACGGGCGAAATCAAACGGCACCGCGCATTTTACATCCTCGACCGCTCCATTCCCTTCGGCTACCGTCGCGGGCAGAAACTCAACTCCGAAGACGCCATTCTGCTGAAACGGTTTATTGAATAGCGGCGGAGCGGTCAATCGGAGCCGCGACAGTTATGGAGCGGTTGTATGAGAATCAACGTATCAGAATGACGAATGGTTACCCCGCTTCGACCGCTCCGTTACCGTCGCGGCTCTGATTGGACGCGGTACAGAATTGCCAATCTGTATTTACGTTGCCGCATTTTGCAACAGGTGATTTATTTTGCAAAAGCTGTGAATATTGTTTTCCGGGGAATATTTCAAAAAACTTATCATTTCCAATAATTTTTTCAGTCCCCTTATTGACATTCTTTTCACGATACATACTATATGGCGCAACCTTGAAACTTCAGGATTTTTTGGCTAATTGTTGCGTTTTTTGCAGTCAATCGGCGTGATTAATATGAAAAAAGGAAGAGTGTTTATTTTTTGTGTTAAGATGGGGGGGGCAACTTACGTCGTAACAACGACGGGGTTTTTCCTGTCTCGCTGATTCTTTCATGCCGTGAAACAACTGAGTATGTCATCTGCGTTCATTCTGCGCGCAGAATTTCACGCAGAGAATTGAAATTAATAAAACCTCTGCGGCCTTTGCGCTATCTGCGAGAAACAAAAACCTTCGTGGTGAAAAAGAAAAAATCAGAGCCGCGACGATAACGGAGCGGTCGAAGCGGGTAAAACCCAAAACGCAAGCGGTCAAAATTTTGAGTTTGGCATGGAAGTTGCAATTGATAGTCAGAAGAGTTTTGGTTTGTATCAAATTGCAACACAACAAAGGATGAGGAGACACCGGAAAAATGTAAACGAGTAACACTGCATGAGAGCGCATCGGTCATTCATGAGCGAAAACGGGCAGTCATGACAAGCCGTGCGTCCAAACGTTTCGCCGCGTCACCCCTGGGACGCGCATGAGAGCCACGTCACCCAGTGGCGTGCAGTTGATCGCGTTATCCTGTAACGCGCAAGTCCAATTCGCCGTGTCACTCTGTGACGCGCAGACAAGGCCAGACCGGGCGGAGGCAAACCGCCCCAAAACCCAAAGTCGAACTGGGCTTCACACGGAGGATGCTTCAAAGGCACGTAAAGTGCCCGGTTTGATTTTTTCAGATCGGCAAAGGGCTTCGTAAAAAATCGTCGGCCCGCCGTCATAGCCGTGTTCATCCCGAAGACGTTCAAGAATCCGCCGTCCGGTGTGAC
>WRMR01000304.1 GCA_009776995.1 Planctomycetaceae bacterium
TGGCACGCATTCTGGGCAAAAATCAACCGATACGGTCTCCCGGAAAAAAAACTTTTCGGGAACTACTCAATGAAAAATTAACAGTATTATGTGGTCGCACCCGACTGGTTATACCTCACAACGCCATTGAATGGGTGTTTTTGATGTATAACATAGCTACTTAATTGTGAAAATACCTGTTTATTGGCGGTCGATGGTATAACAGTCAATTGCCATCCGTTTTAACTTGATCGACGATTTGCAGTATGATTGTCTTGACTCCCGATGCCAAATGTCGGCCATGCCGCGATGATTGCATCAAGTGACTGCCAGTCAACATCTGTCACGGTTGGATTATCAAGAAGTGCTGCCAATTTTGCAGCGCAAGAATAACCAACAAGATTTTCTGAATTATCAGATTGCCGCAAGTCCCTGTAGCTCAATTGGATAGAGCGTCAGCCTCCGAAGCCGAAGGTTTCAGATTCGAGTCCTGTCAGGGACGTTTGGTTGGTAGAACAAAGGATAATCAATCAGCCGGCGTGCCGTTAGGTACGCAATAGGATTGATATTTTGTATTGCGTCCTTCACGGGACGCTGGTTGAACCAGGGTAGCTCGTTTCTACCAGCATCTTGCCCCTCACAGGACAGGAGCAATCACGCAACAACCTTCCAAAACAATGTCATCAAGTACACACTTTCAATTCATGGTTTTTCGGCTCTTGACTTTCTGGCAAAAGCCTTAGGCCAGTTTTTTCGCCTGTTCGTTGAAAAACTTGACGCACTGGGAGATTTCCGGCACGGAATTGTCCCAATTGTGTTCGTATTCAATCGCAAAGACGCCTTTGAATTGCTGGGCTTTGATTTCCGCGAGGATGGCCGGGACATCGGCGACGCCGGTTCCCCAAGGCACGTCATGACCATTGCTCGCCTGGTTGAGGTCTTTGAAGTGGAAGCTGATAATGCGTCCCTTGAGTGCCTTGACCGCTTCGAGCGGGTTGATGCCGCTGCGGAGCCAGTGACCCGTATCGGCACAGGAACCAACGCGGGGGCTTAAGCCGTCAATGTGTTCCAGCACGGTTTTGTAGTCCCAATAAATCGACGGTTTCGGGTGATTGTGCAGAGCGATGTTGACTTTGTATTCGTCGGCCATCTTGCTCAGGTTTTCGAGCTGGTCGAAAGCGGGTTCGGTGCAAAGGGTTTCGATGCCCATGTCGAGCGCGAACTCAAAGGTGTCGCGGCCAACACCGGTCACGCCGAAGTTGACGATTTTCACGCCGTTGTCGGCAAGGATCGTTTTGGCCAGCAACCGCTGCGCGCGGTTCAAGCCGGGACCGAGTCCGGCACTTTCGTCTTTGGTCAGGCGTTGGCCGGGATAGCCTTCGATGTAACGCAAGCCCATCGAAGCGTTCTTCTGCACGGCTTCCTGGAAGCTGAAGCGGTTGAAGGAGTAAGCCTGGCAACCGAGCCGCCAGCCGAGCAGTTCAGCCCACGGGGCACCACCGGAATAAATATCGGCGTTGTCCTGTGCAAACGAACGGGCGGTTCCAAGTGTGGCAGCCACTCCAGCCAGGGCGGCACTTGATTTCAACATGTTACGGCGATTCATCATGGGAAGTTTCCTTTCATTTTCTCACGGAGGTACATTTTTTTAGTGTGCGACAGACGCAACACTTGAACATGAAATTGTATTATAACAGATTCGCGGAGCGGGTAAAAGAGTGAGGCAATCATTCTTCGCCGTTTGTCCAGAATCTGTTAAGAAAAGGGTCACAGGCTGGTTGGTGTTTACGTAAGTCTTTTTTTCTGAAATATGCCTCACACCGTCAATAAGTTGGTATTTTTGAGGTTACGGACTGCCGACTTGCGAAACGTCATGCCAAAGTCTCAATCCATGATGCAAAATTGCAACACGATATTGCGGATTTTGTTGCGACGGCGGCAACATGGCATCTTTTTGTTGAAATATTGCATCTTTTCTTTGAAACGAAGCCTCTTTTTGTTGAAACGAAGCAAAGTCACTTTGAAACGGAGCATCTTTTGTTTGAACCGATGAACGCAATCTCCGGCGCGAATTTTGCACAAGCATGAAGCCACGGAATTTCAAACCGCCGCATGACGCGCTCATTGGGATCGCTGTCACTCGCAGTTGGTGAAAAAGAGATTTTTCCTCGTCGGTGTCACGCGCTCGCAACATGGAGGTCCTCCCTGCTTGATGAATTCCAAAGCTTGATGAATGCCAAAGAAGGAAATGTCACATCATTTCTCAATTGTGAAAATGCCAGTTGATTGGCGGTGGGTGGTATATCCCGAATACTTGCCAGGAACTCACAATAACGCTATCATGGACGAAGAATTATGATCGCTTTTTTGACAACTCCGGCGTCAATGAGATTTCGGATATACTTCACCCTGCAACTGACGAAACAAGCGCGTCGCAGGGCGATGCGGCGAACGTCAACTCCACACTCCTCACTCTTAACTCAACACTCATGTCCACCAACGCCACCCGCGATGATCTCGCATTTGAATACATCGAACAACTGCAATTTACGCCTTATCCGTTTCAGGAGGAGGCGATTTTCGCCTGGTTTTCTTCGAAACAGGGTGTGCTTGTGTGCGCCCCGACGGGCATGGGCAAAACGCTCATCGCCGAAGCGGGGTTATTTGAAGCCCTCAAAACCGGCAAACGGGCGTATTACACGACGCCGCTCATCGCGCTGACCGAGCAGAAATACCGTGAGATTCAGGAAGCTGCCGTCCGATGGGGTTTCAGCCGCTATGATGTCGGGCTTGTCACGGGCAATCGTCGCGAGAACCCCGATGCAAGAATTCTGGTCGTTGTGGCCGAAATTCTGTTCAATCGTCTGTTGCAAGTTCAAAGCGCAAAGTTCAAAGCGCAAAGTGATGAAGGAAACAAGTCACTCTGCACTCTGCACTCTGAACTTTGCGCTTCCTTTGATGACATGTCGGTTGTTGTCATGGACGAGTTTCATTCGTTCAACGATTACGAACGCGGCATTGTGTGGGAATTTTCGCTCGGCCTGTTGCCGGAACATGTGCGAACGCTGCTCATCTCGGCAACGGTCGGCAACGTGTATGAGTTCGTGTCCTGGTTGCGCGACACAGCCAACCGGACGCTGACCATGGTGCAAAGCGACGAGCGGAAAGTGCCGCTGACCTATCGCTGGGTCGGCGACGAGTTGCTGACCGAACAGCTCGAAAAAATGGTCGTCGAAGACCTGACGCCTGCACTGGTGTTCTGCTTCAATCGCGAGGAATGCTGGTCCGTGGCCGACCAGATTCGCGGCCGCGCGATCATCACGCCTGACAAGCAGAAGGTTCTTGCCGGACTGCTCGACGAACACAATTGGACGCAGGGAGCCGGACCGAAGCTCAAGCAACTGCTCATTCGCGGCGTCGGCATTCACCACGCGGGTGTCCTGCCACGCTACCGCCGCATCATCGAATCGCTGTTTCAGCAGAAACTGCTCTCCATTGCCGTCTGCACCGAGACCCTGGCGGCGGGCATCAACCTGCCGGCACGTTCGGTCGTGTTGCCGAGCATCATCAAAGGTCCGCCGGGCGAGAAAAAACTCATTGAACCCAGCACGGCGCATCAGATTTTCGGTCGCGCCGGACGGCCGCAGTTCGACACGCACGGCTACGTTTTCGCCCTTGCCCATGAAGACGATGTCAAGATCACTCGCTTCAAGGAAAAGTACGATCAAATCCCGGAGGACACGAAAGACCCGAAATTGCGGGAAATGAAAAAGAAGCTCAAGAAGAAAATGCCGACGCGGAGTACAACCGTACAGTATTGGTCGGAGCAGCAGTTCACGCATCTCTGCAAGGCACCGTCGGGCAAACTCGCCAGTCGTGGCCAGTTTCCCTGGCGGTTGCTGGCGCACATGCTTGAGGCTTCGCCCGATGTGACGTTGATACGCAATCTCGTGGCGCGACGTTTGATGGGTCAGAAATGGCTGATGGCCGCGCAACAGCAACTCAACCGGATGCTGCTCACGCTTTGGCGGCACGGCTATGTGCGACTGGAGCCGAACCCGGTGGATTTCGGCTATCAGGCGTCGCAGGCCGCCGAGCTGGAAATCTTGCGGGAAAAGAAACGCCGCGAAGACGCGGAACGCAAGAACTCGCCCTTTGGCTTCGGCCTCTTCGATGATGATTTTCTTTCGGCCAATGACAAATGGGAAGGAATGGTTCAGGGAGAGACTTCAGACTTCGGGCTTCAGCCTTCAGGTTCCGCTTCAAACATCACATCTGAAGTCCGAAGCCAGAAGCCAGAAGCCAGTCGGGACGAATACAAACCCGAACTGGCCCATGCGACGGAAAAACTGCCCGATCTGCTGAAATTTCGCGGCGTGAATCCCATTTACGGGCTGTTTTTGGTTGAGCAACTCGGTCTGGCCAATCGCGAGGAGCGTATTCAGGCGTTCGAGAGCATTCTCGAATTGCCGAACAGCGTCGCGCCACAGGTTCGCGTGCCGAAGCCGGACGAGTTACCGCCGGGGCCGCTCGCGACGCAACGGCTCGACCCGCTGTTGTTGCAACTCGGTTTGGCCACGGAAGAGGAGATTTCCTGGGAGGCTAACCAGGCTCTTCGCGAGGAACAACGGGGAAAGCTCACCGTTTACGAAGATGAACGCGTCTTTGTGCTGACCTTTGCCGAGAAATTGCGGCGGCTGTTCGATTACGAAGACCCGGACGTACAGGTGCGCACCAACGCGGTCTGGGCCGCCGGGGAAGTTCTGGCCTTTCATGGTGATTTCAACAAGTACGTCACGAGCCGCTCACTGCAAAAGCAGGAAGGGCTGATCTTCCGCCATCTGTTGCGGCTGATTCTGCTTCTTGAAGAATTTCTGCCCTTCACCCCGCCGGACACGACGCCGCTGGATTGGCAGAACGACCTGCGTGACATCGCAACGCAACTGACCGTGTGTTGCCGAAACGTTGACCCCACCTGCACCGATGAAGTGCTGCAAGCCTCGCACACCGTCAAAGACGACGCCGTATAAAGTTGTCGCCGGAGTGTAAGGCAACTCAGAGTCTGAAGCGAATGTCACTTGCCCTTCCATTTTTGCGTAGAACTCCCGTTCAAGCGGTTGATGGCTTGATAAGCGGAGTCTTAATCCAGCGACATGAACGTCTTGATCGTTCGCAAATCGGTTTCGACATGCCGGCGGCTGCGGTCCATTTCCCGGATGGCATCCGACGGATGACACTCCGCGTCCATCCAAAATTCGTCACAACGAAAAAATCCGCAGTGCGGGACGGAAATCAAAAGCTATGTTTTCGGGACGGGTTTCCAATTCCGCCCGGAATGCCGGTTCAGACCCCGGAAACCACAAATCCCGTGTCTGAAGCCCCTCTGATGTTGAGCCGAAGGCACAAAAGACTCAAAAAATGGCGAGAAAGGTAATGAAAATGATAAACAAAACGAACAAAATCGACTGAAAAAGTGTCAACGCTGACAGAAAAAGTGCCGACGTTCGCAGAAAAAGTGCCGACATTGACTGTCAAAGTGCGGGCGTTGACAGAAAAAGTGCGGCGAAAAATCCCGATTTTGCGGCCTACCCCGATCCCGGCGCGGCGATTTCCGGTCCCGACGCGTGGCTAGTGCCTTGTCCAGGCTAAAACTGTAAGTTGACTAAAAATATAATCATTCGTTATCGAAGTGAAATTTCGGGTACACGGAGTCCAATTTGATTCGTGCGTCATCTGTGGTGAATTGCCAGTGGATGCCCTTGGCATGTTCGTTTCGCCATGCCATCCATGCAGCCACTTGTTTGCGAACTTCGTCCCTACTGCCAATGCGTCCGCACAAGCATTGTTTCGTCAACACACTCAACTCGCACTCCGCAATGTTCAGCCAACTGCCATGAACCGGAGTAAAGACAAACTCACAACGACGGAGAATTTCACGACAATACTCCGGTTCGAATCGCTGGTAAAACGATCCTTTCGTGTGCGTGTTCAAATTATCCAAAATGATCGTCACTTTTTTCGCGTCTGCAAAATCGTGCATGACCAATCGCTCGATTTCCTCCGCCCAGTCCAACTTCGTTCGATGTTCCCGAACCGCAACACGACGCCAATTTTCAAAAGGAGCCACAAACATAAATACGCTCGCCGTGCCATTGCGTTCGTATTCGTAATCGACTCGCTCCGGGTGGCCTGTGTGACTGTTGCATGTCGGCATGGCCGGGATGATGGGACGCGTCTCCTTGAGCAACTGAATCGGTTGCTCAT
>WRMR01000305.1 GCA_009776995.1 Planctomycetaceae bacterium
GGACAAACCGGTAATCGTAAAGACAGTGCGAGTTGTTCGTTTGTTCAAGGGCCACCAGGCGGTAACCATCGCTTCGCAGTTTTTTCAGTACCGGCGGCAAGGTGCGACGGATGTCCAGCGTCACTGTTTCACTTGCATCCCGCGCGATTTTCGATACAACACTGACGTTCCCGCAAGCGATGATCCGCGTGACGCCGAAACAGCCCGCCGCGCGAACGATACGTGAGAGATTGACGTGACTTTTCATCGGCGGCAGTGCAATGATGATTTCGCGAGGACGTTCAAGCGGACGCAACGGTTTTTGTCGCACCTGCAAGTCACGATCATCATGGGCATCGTTTCCCGCGTCAGGATTGTCTTCAAAGTCGCGCATGACCCGTCGTTACCGTGGTGGCATGGTGATGTTGATGCCCGGGTGTGTCAGGTTGATTGGACCGCCAGACGGTGCAGCCAGGGTGTTCGGGAGGAGATATCCGCCGACGAAAGCGGCTTCCGACAACATTGCGGGAGTTGGTGCAACGTGAACTTGCATATCCGACAGGATCGGAAACTGTGTTCCCGTGTGTGTGCGACTGCCGTTCCTGGCGATGCGTTCTTCTTGCTGCTCCGGTATCGGTGAAGCCGGGTTCTGCCGCCGTTGATACAACGACGGGAATCTGGTTTCCGCAAAACTGGCCGCGAAATCAAACGCTTCGTCGAACACAAGCGGCCACAACCGCAATCCGCTACTGTTGGCGTTGGGTTTCTGCTGGGCCAGAACCAGCCATTTGCCGTCACCGGTCATCGCCACGGATGAAATAGGGATTTGTCCACAGTGAAACGCTAGAGCGTTTTCCGACGGGTTGCCTTGTTCCAGGTTCCAAAGTCTCACTTCGCAGTCCGAACCGAGCGAAACAAGCAGGTTGCCTTGCCGGGAAAATTCGACCGACTTGATCCGGCCGACGTGACCTGACAGGACCTGCGCCACTTCCGGCCGGGGAACGCCGGTCATGCGCCAGAGCCGGATTGTGTTGTCATAGCTCCCGGAAGCAAGCCATTTCCCGTCAGGGCTAAAAGCAAGTGCTGTAATCCAGCCTTCATGCTCCTGCAAGGGAATGGACACCGCCATGCTTTGGGGACTTTGCATGTCCCAGATGCGCAGAATCGAATCGCATCCGCCGGTAACCAGCCAGTGCCCGTCGGGACTGACGGCCACACAGTTGACCGCCAGTTCATGGCCTTTCAAAACGATTTGTTCCGCCGCCGGATAACCCGCTTTCAGATCATAGACACGCACCGTCCTGTCTTCACTCCCGGAGACAAGCCACTTGGAATTGCCGTTGATGGTCAACGAACGAATCGGCTTTTCGTGTCCCTTCAGTACGATGGGTGAGCCTGAAATACCGGTATGGGCCATCTGGTTCAAGTCCCACAAATAGACGTCGTTGGCTTCCTTGTTGTTTTCGTAGCGTCCCGGTTTGCCGTAAGCGGCGAGCCAATGTCCGTCTTCACTGACAATGACGTTGGTAAAATGGCACCGCGAATCAACGATGTCGAGCGGTGTTTCCGATGGTTTCTCCAATCTCAGGTTCCAAACCCTGATTCCACCGTTGCGCCCGACACAAATACCAAACTGGATATTCGGCGTCATCAGTAATTGCGCCACACCGCCGTTGATTGCGTCAAGCTGAAAACTGCCCGAGATTTGATCGTGTTGCGCAATATCCCACAACCAGACCGTGCCGTCATTGCCCGCAAAAAGAAACCATTGACCGTCCTTACTGAGTGTCATGGCATCGACCCCGCCTTGAAAGCCGTTGAACGGGACGCCGAGATTTTGTGACGCCAATGACTGGTTCAAAACCCAGCGTGCAGTGCCGGGAATGTCAAGCTCCAGTTCCTTGAAACGCTCAATCGCCTGCAACGACAAAACCATGCTGCGAACCGGGTCTTTTTCCGTATGGGAGTAAGCCTCCCAAAGGAACGATTCCGCTTCATTTTGTTTGGCCGTCCGTTCGAGTTGTTCGTTGTTTTGTCGTGCCAGTTCATACTGCTGCGTGATATGGCTCAGTTGAGTTTGCTTTTCCTGCAACTGTTGATCCAGGAGTGCCAGCATTTCCCTTTCGGAATCCGTATCGGAATCGACCGGAGGCAATGGCAAGGCAATATCAAGAACTGTTTCCGGCATGACGGGACCCGGAAGCACGGCCTGAACGATCATGTTTGGCGAAACAGGCGGCGTGTCGGGACGAGACGTCTGACCGGCGGAATCGCTGCCGCTTTGGAGCTGTCGGGTTACGTCAATGATTTGCGTGGGCGTCAGTACCTCGGTCTCCGCAACCGCTGATGATTCACTCAATGCCAGTTGGGAGTGACTGTCAGGGCGGAGGAGTTTCATGGTGGAAATCGTCGCACACGAAATGACACAAACACAAAAGATGATCCCGGCCACTGCGGTCTTGATGCGGAATTTCGTTTTCGTGTGCCGCAATCGCTCCGAATACTCGGCAAAAGACGACCGGGTGACGCACTCTCGATTCTCGTTATGGTCGGTAAGATATTCGTTCGTATCCGAATCCGTGTTGATGTCCTCTGCAAGTTCCCCGGCTGTTTCCTGCGGATTGTTTTCCGGTTCGGGGCAATGGGATTTGTGTTGATGCAACGATTCTCGCCATTGGAGATAGTCGTCCAACTGCTCGTTTTCAAGTCGCACAAGGGCCGAACGCACCCGTCTGACCATCGAATCCAATTTGGAATTTTTGCCTTGCTTTTCAATTTGTCTGTTGTCAGGCCGGTCGAAATTCTTTTTGAGCGTCTGCATCGGCAGGGGGCCGATCACGGATTTTTCGCGAAGACCACGGCGACGGGGATGGTATGCTTCAATTTCCGCACGTAGCCTGGCCAATTCCTGTTCGATTTGCTCGATTTGAACAGAATCAATCTGATATTTCTGCTTTAATTCAAAACGCACACCGCACGAGGGACAAGAAACCGTTTCAACCGGACGTAAAGTCTGGTATTCAAAGGTGTAATGGCACAGGTGGCAGGTCACATGAATGGTCGAATGACCTGTTTCCCGGGCAGACCGTTTTGGTTCGCGCCGATATTTTGCGCTTGCCGACAGAAATGCCTCACGAAGCTCGTGCCGGGATGCAATCCCTGGAATTTCATCTGGTTGTGATGATTGACGGTTGATGGTCATGCGTCACATTCATTTCGGGAAAAGTTCAAGGTGTCGTATTTTAATCATTCTGCCTATTTTTTATTTTCACAAATTTATTTTTACATGTATCGGTTTATCTATCGGACAAATTTCGCCTTTTGTACTGATAAAATCAGGATAATCGTTAAAATCAAACTTATGTTACTATTTTTATTGTGGAAAATATCTTTTATGTCAAAAATTTTGCCCATTGAATTGTGTAGGGCCAATGTCTCGTATCTTTCCATCCCATCAATTTGTCGTTACAATAAATTCTTGAAAATTTTTTCCAAATAATCCTTGACAAGCTGAAAAGGAATTGTTAGAATGTACTGCATGAATAGTACAGTAGTGTACCGATACAGCAAAAATTGCTGTGGATTAATTTTGGTACGATTTGAAAGCAGGTGTCGCGATGTTTTTCGAGATTGACCCGGCCGGTTCGCAGGCCATTTACGAGCAGGTGGTGCAACAGGTCAAATTTGCGATTGCAGCCGGAGGGTTGCAGGAGGACGAGAGAATTCCTTCGGTGCGCGAATTGTCCAAGACGCTGGCGATCAACCCGAACACGGTCGCGCGGGCGTATCGCGGATTGCAGGACGAAGGCGTCGTTTACCCGCGACGCGGTCAGGGGCTGGCCGTGGCACCTGATGCTTGTGCACGCTGCAAAATCGAACGCAAATCGATTTTCGAGGACCGGTTCCGCCGGCTTTTTGACGAGGCGATCCGCAGCCGTCTGGAACCGCCGGAAATCCGCGAAATGGTCGAACATCTTTTGAATACAGTGCTGGAAAGTACATCACGAGAAAATACTGCATGAGAAGGTAGGACATGAGAAGGTAGGGCAGTCAAGTTGTGACCGCCGCATCCCGTAGGGATGCATCGCTCGGTAGAAAACGCAACCCTGTATTTTTAGTCTGCATTCCGTAGGAATGCAACCACAACATTGTGCAAATGACTATGGCAAATACATTTACGCAAATACACATTCACACGGTTTTTGCCGTACAAAACCGAATGTCGCTCATTCAAAATTCGTGGAAGGAACGATTGTATCAATATATTATTGCCATGATCCAAAAACACGGACACAAAGTTTTGTCAATCGGAGGAATGCCCGACCACATCCATATTTTATTTGGATTTCGACCGACCCAAGCATTGTCGAATTTAGTGCAAGAGGTCAAACGCGACAGCTCTGAATGGATCAACCAGCAACGTTTGGTTGTGGGACGATTTTCGTGGCAAGAGGGTTACAGTGCTTTTTCCTATAGCAAATCGCACGTTTCGGATGTTGTGAGATATATTGAAACTCAAGAAGAGCATCATAACAAGAGAACATTTATTAATGAATACAAAACGTTATTGGAAAAATTTGATTTGGAATATGATGAGCGGTATATTTTTAGACCGGTAGATGAATGATAAGGACGCATTCCTACGGAATGCAATGGATTGTTGGGAGGATTCGTTTTCTACCGAGCGATGCATTCCTACGGAATGCGAAATAATAGACTTGTTCGGAATCGCCAGAAATTTTTACTCATTTTACCCAATATATCGTTTTTTGGCAAAATAGGTAACATAATTCTGAGTTTCCGAACAAGTCTAATAACGAAATACAAATATTTCCGCCAATGCGAACCATAAATTTGCGTTGAATAACAATGAAAAATGTTGATGAACCAACAATAACGCGGCTGCCAATCAACGAGGCCACCAATAATGAGGAGTACCAATCATGAATCACGTTTTGGAGTTGGAAAAGGTCTCGAAGCGATTCGGGAATAATGTCGCGCTGGACAGTGTGTCATACATGGTCGGGCCGGGAACGGTTTTTGCCCTGCTCGGTGAAAACGGGGCGGGCAAGACGACGACCATCCGCATCTTGCTCGGCCTGACCGACGCGGACAGCGGCCGGGCGTCGGTCCTCGGCCTCGACAGCAAAAACGACGACGTTGAAATCCGCCGCCGGGTCGGTTACGTGCCGGAGCAACCGATGCTCTACGACTGGATGAGCGTCGCGGAGATCGGCAAGTTCACCGCCGCGTATTTCCCGGCAGGCTATTGGGAAGCGTTCTGCGGACAGATCAGGGAATACGATCTGCCGCCGGGTACGCTGATCAAATCGCTCTCGAAGGGGATGCGTGCAAAGGTTTCGCTCACGCTGGCGTTGGCGCACGATCCCGAACTGCTGATTCTCGACGAGCCGACGTCGGGGCTGGACGCGCTGGTGCGCCGCGAGTTCCTCGAAAGCATGGTCGATCGGGCCGCAACGGGCAAGACCGTGTTTTTGTCAAGCCACCAGATCGCCGAGGTCGAGCGCGTGGCCGACACGATCGCGATTATGAAAAAGAGCCGCCTGCTGCTGGTCGAGCCGATGGAGCAGATCAAGGCGACTTCGCACCTGATTACCGCGACGCTCTCGAACGACGCGCCGCGTGACGCGAACGGGATGCCCGATTTTTCCGCACCACTCGAAACGGTGGTCGAACAGCGGATGACGCGCCGCGAAGTGCAGGTGCTCGGACGCCACCTCGACCCCGCCGCCGTTGCCATCCTCCAGCGCGACCCGAATGTCACGCGATTCGACATCCGCACACCGAGCCTGGAAGAAATTTTTATTGCCTATATGGGAGGGAAATAGTGGCTGGTGGTGAGTGGCTGGTGGCTAGTGGCTAGTGGCTGGTGGCTAGTGGCTAGTGGCTAGTGGCTAGTGGCTAGGAGCAGAATACTTTGCGCTCTGCACTCTGCATTTCCTTCGTGGTTCTTCGTGATCTTCGTGGTGAAAAAAGTACAAGAATACCTCCGCTGGAGTAAATTTACATCCCGCTGGAGTAAATTCACATCCCGCTAGAGTAAATTCACATCCCGCTAGAGTAAATTCACATCCCGCTGGAGTAAATTCACATCCCGCTGGAGTAAATTCACATCCCGCTGGAGTAATTTCACATCCCGCTGGAGTAAATTCACATCCCGCTGGAGTAAATTCACATCCCGCTGGAGTAAATTTACATCCCGCTGGAGTAAATTCACATCCCGCTGGAGTAAATTCAC